>DATBAY010000491.1:0-6349 GCA_036271295.1 Lacipirellulaceae bacterium
GGGCGCGGAGGATAGCAAAGCCGGCAGACGGCGGCAAGAGAAGCCGTTAGAAGGTGCTAGCTGCGAGCTCTACGGCAGCTGGGCTGTGTTCGGAATACCGATCGGATCATCGAAAGTGATGGTCGCGGGTTGTAGCTGACGAATCTGAAAGGATCTCAGAAGATGCTGGTCAAGCTTCGCCAATTTCTCTTCCATGTCATTGGCGAGTATGTGCAGCTGTTTGAGGTCTTGCTTCCGCACCGACATCGGATATCCGCCGGTGAGTCGGCGATCGAGAACCTCGCGGTATATCTTTAATTGGCTCTTAACTTCATCACGAAAGGCGGGAGACTGCGCGTTACTGGTTGCATAAGAATTCGATAAGAGGTGGTTTAAACGATCGATTCCAGTCCAAATCTGCTTCGTGTCGAGGGTTGATAATGGATCTTCATCTTCGGGCTTTAACGGACCTGCCTCGCGCTCGATATCCTGATATTCATCTATCTTTCGTTTTATTTCAGCTCGGAGACCAGTTAGACTTCTCGACAGCAGATCGCGCGTAACAGGTTGGGTGGTCTCCCGCTGGGCAGCAAGTTCTTCGTTGTACGCATTCGCGACAGCATTAACAGTGATCGTTAGATCGTGCTTATCACGATTTGCGCCCGCCAAGCTTATTGCTAGGACGCCATCCTGCGGAAAAACAATTTGGACGCGTTTTCGCAACCAGGATACAGGATCACGCACGTTTCGAAATATCGCGAGCGACTTAAGGTCTGCTGAGCAAACCGCGTTGCTTAGCAAGCTGTCACACGTGAGCAGTGTGAGTTGCTGCTCTTTGAACGGATCCGATTCGCCCCTGCCCAATACCATTCTTCTTCCTGCAATTAATTGTTGCGGAATTGGCGGCTCAATCGCGAATCGTGCGGTGGCCATAACGTGGCATCGCGACACGATGCGGTTGAGGACAAGTATTGTAATTGCGACAGCGCTAACGAGGGCCACCAACCGCAGTGGACGAGGAGTATCGAGGAAGAATCTGCGCTCGGGCTGCAACTTGCCACCTCAGGATAACTGCAGCAAAACTACTTCTCGCTGACGTACCTCTGAATTCGCGAGTCGAGCCGCGAGCTTAGGGTCTGGGGCGAAATGATGGCGGTTTGCACCTGACGGATGCGATCGGGGGCGTTGGCGTCGATGTCCATCCATTCAAGGCGGGTCGACATTTCGGCGGCGATCGACTGCAGCTGGTCCAGATCGCGTTTGCGTGTTTCCAGATCGGCGGAGCGCTCGGTATCCTTGCGGAGCTCCTCCCAACGCTCGTCGCGATTTTTGCGGAGTTGAGCCAGCCGTTGTTCGATCAGCGTGGCTTTTTTGGGCGCGTCTTTGGCATCGATGGCGAGTTGGTTTTCGAGACGCATGATTTCGTCGTCGATTCGATCGACTCGCTTCTGGGCAAGCGATTGCAGCACCTGCCCGTCGCTAATTTCGGTCCTGCCGGATTCACGGGCAATGTCCAGGAACTCATCGAACTTGCGTTTGATTTCTATATTAAGCGAATCGATACTCCTTGAGAGCATATCACGCACTACAAGGCGCCGCTGACGCTCCTGGTCGATAACCTCGTCTTTGTACGCTTTGGCGACGGCATCGACGACGGCGGCCAATTGCTGCTTTTCCGATTCATCGCCTGTGAGACTGATTGCGAGAAGGCAACCATCCTTCGGGTAGCTGACCGCCAGGTTTTCTTGTAGCCACTGAACGGGATCGGTGTGCCCCTGCAAGACTGGCAAACCACCGACTGCGGGATTGCGTAGTGCTGCGGTGATTACAAAGTTGCTCTGAAGAAGGGCCAATTGTGTCAGTTTCAGGTTCTCAAATTCGAACTGGCCCGGAGTTCTTTCATTGTTTGGGCTGGTGACGGACAGCACCGAATGGTCAACCAGGAACAGGGCTGTAGCGGTGACGCGGCCCGATCGCAGCCACCAAGTGAAGCCTCCCGTAAACATCAGAAGCAGGAGAAGGGCACCGCAAATGCGAATCCAGCGGCGCTTGAATAGAGGGGCGCGACCAACGATCGGTTCCTGGTCCATGGCATAGCCTCCGCGAAAAAGAGGGGTAGATGAGCGCGGTAGTTGTACGCTGCCAGTGCGAATTTGGTTCGCACGAATTTATTCGTTCATCACCTCGGCCTCTTTGGCCTTGGCGGCTTCGGTGCAGCGGTCTTCGAACTTTTTGGTGAGCTCCTGGATTTCCTCTTTGGTGGATTTGAGCTCGTCTTCGCTGAGGCTCTTCTCTTTTTCTTCGGTTTCGGCGTCTTTGTTGGCATCGCGGCGGATGTTGCGGATGGCGACTTTCGTGTCCTCGGTCAGCTCTTTCGTGCGGGCGACCATTTTGCGACGAACTTCGCCCGACAGGGGTGGAATGTTGAGGCGGATCACTTTGCCATCGCTCTGCGGGGCGAGGCCGAGGTCGCTGGCGATGATGCCTTTTTCGATGTCTTTGATCGTGCCTGGATCGAAGGGGCGAATGACGAGCTGCTGTGGCTCGGGGGCGCTCACGCTCGCGATTTGCTTAATGGGCACAGGTGAGCCATAGGCTTCAACGCGCAGGGAGTCGACCATACCGGGGTTCGCGCGGCCCGTGCGAATGCCGGTGAGATCTTGCTTTAGTTTTCCGATTGCTTTTTCCATGCGCTCTTCGGCATCGAACAATATTTCTTCAACGGACATTGCGGATTCCAATCGATTTAAACCACGGAGCCGGAATTCATAGACAGGATTAACAGGATCGACGGGATTTGTTTAGTGAGCGAAGAGCGTATCTCCCATCCAGTGAATCCTGTCGATCCTGTCAAAAAATGCGCTTCATAAAATTACGTCGGCGCCGGGGCTTGGCCGGTGACGCGGGTGCCGATGTCTTCGCCGCGGACGGCGCGTTCGATGTTGCCGTCGGTGCGGTAGTTGAAGACCAAGATCGGCAGGTTGTGTTCCATGCAGTGGGCGATCGCGGTCGGGTCCATGACGCGGAGGTTGCGGTCGCGGACTTCTTTGAATGTGAGCTCGCGAAAGAGCGTGGCAGAAGGATCTTTTTCTGGGTCGGCGGTGAAGACGCCGTCGACACGGGTGGCTTTCATGAGGATGTCGGCGCCGATCTCCATGGCTTTTTGGGCGGCGGCGGTGTCCGTGGTGACGAACGGTGCGCCGGTGCCGCCGGCGAGAATTACGATGCGGCCTTTTTCGAGATGGCGGCGAGCGCGACGGCGGATGAATGGCTCGGCGACGCCGTCCATGCGAACCGCTGACAAGAGGCGAGTTTGGCAGTCGAGCGATTCGAGGGCGTCTTGCAGGGCGAGACCGTTAATGACCGTGGCGAGCATGCCCATGTAATGAGCGGTGGCTTCTTGGATGCTCGAGTTGCCGGCTGTGAATTGGGCTCCGCGCAGGATGTTGCCGCCGCCGATGACGATTGCGATTTCAACGCCGAGAGCGGCGGCGCGCTGAACCTGGGCGGCGATGTCGACGACTTCCCCCATGCTGATCCCGCGTTGGCCGGGGGCGGCGAAACTTTCGCCGGAGAGTTTGAGGAGGATGCGTTTGTAGGGGCTGGCGGACATGGGGGCGTCACTTACGTAAAGGGCCGACGGCAAATGTTCAATGCAAAATTCTAAATACAAAATGAGAAATGCAGCCCGCACGGCTTTTGAACGAGCTCATTTTGCATTTGGCATTGTACATTTTGCATTTTGCATTCGCACCCACAAAAAAAGCCCCGGCTTTCACCGGGGCTTATGCAGTTCGCTAGGCGGCCGGTTTATCGCCGGTCGTTTCGCCGAGCTGCCAACGCTTGAATTTGAGGAGCTTCATTCCGCCGGCGGCGGCGACTTTGCCGACCGATTGCTTATCGTCTTTGACGAACGGCTGTTCGGAGAGCACGTTCTCGGCATAAAAGTTGCGCATGCGGCCTTCGATCATCTTTTCGATGATGTTGTCCGGCTTGCCTTCCTTCTTCGCCTGTTCGGTGAGGATCGAACGCTCTTTGTCGACCAATGCTTTGTCGAGTTCAGCCGTCGTGGCAGCCTTCGGCTTCATCGCAGCGACGTGCATCGCGATACTTTTGGCAAGTTCGTCGTTGCCGCCTTCGACTTGCAGCAGCACGCCGCTCTTGGCGTCGTGATGCACGTAACCGCCCGTGGGAGCGTCCCAGCGCTCGATGCGAGCGAGGCGAAGAACTTCGCGCATCTTGCCTTCGATTTCGTCTTTCCAATGCTGCAGCGTCACGCCCTTGCGGCTGGGGGCAGGTTGTTTCCACAGATCTTCCGGAGTCTTGGCCCCAGGGCCGGTGGCCAGTTGTTTGGCCAAGTCGTTGGCCAGCGCGACGATGTCTTCGTGCTTGGCGACAGGGGCGGACTCGACTTGCAGCTCGACGATTGCGCCGACGCCTGGGTTGAGGCTGGTGTAGACGGCGATGCGGCCTTCCTCCGTCGGGCGATCGGCACGCATGCCCATGATCTTGATGCCCTTCTCACGGAGTGTTCGCTTAGCTGCTTCGAAGTCGCCACCCGATTCCTGCAATGCTTTTTTGCAGTCCATCATCGGAAGGCTTGTTTCATCGCGCAGCTTCATGACTTGGGCTGCCGTAATTTCTGCCATGAGAGTGGTCCTCAACCTGGAATTTGTGTGGGGTGCTGCAATCGTTCGACAACGATGTAGATGCTCGGCCGCGACGACCGAGCGATGCACGGCCGGCCCCTTGTGGACCGGCCTTTGTTCGCTGCGACAGCGGTGGCTAAGCCATCGCGACTTCGGCGTCTTTGGCGACGTGTTGGCTTTCAACGGCGGCGCGATTCTTGCCGGCCAGGACGGCATCGGACAGCATCTTCATGATCAACTCGATCGACCGCATGCTGTCGTCGTTGCCTGGAATCGGCAGATCAACCAAATCGGGATCGCAATCGGTATCGATGAGCGCAACCGTGGCGACGCCGAGCTTTTGGGCTTCGCTCACCGCGTTCTTTTCCTTTTTCGGGTCGACGATGACCAGGCATTCGGGGAGCCGGCTCATCGTGCGGATACCGTTCAGGTTGCGGTACATCTTGCGATATTCGCGGGTGAGGGCCGATTGCGCCTTCTTCGAATAGGTGTTGATCTTGTCCGTGTTCTTGACGTCTTCCAGCTCTTCGAGACGGCCGAGGCGGCTGCGAATCGTGCGGAAGTTGGTGAGCGTGCCGCCCAACCAACGATCGTTCACGAACGGCATGCCGCAACGAGAGGCTTCGCTTTCGACGGCGTCGGCCGCTTGGCGCTTGGTCCCGACGAAAAGAATAAGGCTGCCTTGCGACGAAAGCTGCGTGAGGTACTTTTTGGCACGCAGCAGACCGCGAACAGTTTCGCGGACGTCGATGATGTGAATGAGGTTCTTGCGGGCGTAAATGTACGGCCGCATCTTGGGGTTCCAACGGCTGGCGCGGTGGCCGTAGTGAACGCCGGCTTCGACGAGCTCTTGAACGAGTGCAGACATGAAAAACTCCTTGGCACACCGGCTATGTCCCGCGTAGGACAGGCTTAAGCCTGTCGATTTTGCGTCAGGCTAAAGCCTGACCTACGAAGGCGTCCGGCGTTAGTAACGGACATTCGGCCAAGTTGGGTAAACTCACGAATTCTCGGGCCGATCGAGTTCGTGGGAGCCTTGTATCGTATCTGGGTTGGGCGATATGGGTCAACCGGCAATTTGCGACAGCCAATCTAGCCGATTTATACGCCGAGCCGGCGTAAAGTGCCCAACACTGCCTCGTGCAAATGACCGTTGGTGGCGATGACGCCGCGGTTCTTCGCGAGCGTGCGGCCGTGCGAGAAATCGAGCGATTTGCCGTCGAGGTCGGTAATGCGGCCGCCGGCTTCTTCGACGACGATCGAACCCGCGGCCTGGTCCCAAATTTTTTCGCGGTAGTCGGGACGCGCGGGCGATAGGAGGCGGAGCATGATATCGCCTTCGCCGGCGGCGAGGACGGCGTACTTCGCTTGGCTATCCATGCCAACGGGCTTCTCACTTGTGCCGAGCTTGGCCGCGAGTTGGCTGATTTCGTCGACGTTGGTGTGGGATTTTTCGACGGAGCGGAGGATGCGGGCGGTGTTGGATTGGGAGCGCGGCGAAGCAGTGAGTTTTTGCCAGTTGGATTCATTGCTTAATGGCTGGCACCATGAGCCTCGGTTGCGAGCGGCGATGCAGATGTAACCGGCGGCTTGAGGAGTCGCGTTCCCTGCACCCTCTTCAGAAGAAAGGGGAATGTTCAGTTCGGGGCAACCGAGGACACCGAGTTCGACTTTGCCGTCGCGAACAAGTGCCAAGGCGACAGCATACTGCTCACGGCGCA
>DATBAY010000492.1:0-5074 GCA_036271295.1 Lacipirellulaceae bacterium
GCCGGCGTCGATCGCGACTCCGTATCGCACCCAGGGGTTTTTGGTTAGCACAGCGCGGGCTGGCTCGAAGTGGTCCAAAATTGAGCCCACGGGCTCGCGGAACACCTGGCCAAATGCGTCCAGGATGCTTAACTCGACCGCCGAACGGAGCGCGTTGCCGTAGCGGTTTCGCGGATCTTCGAGTACGACCGCGGGTTGGAAGTTTTCGCAGAGCTTGATGACTTCGGGCCAACTGTTGCACGCGCCCGAAAGTTGCGCTCCGAGCGGCGTTTGTGCCAGCTGCGTTAAGCAGCCTTCGGGAGTTTCGCCGGTGACGTAGCTCCGCGGTACGCCCTCACCCCAGCCCGTCGTGCCATTGGCGAGCTCGCAGCAAATGATGACATTGTCACTATCGTGCCGAGTTGCCGAAGCGTGGGCGAACGGTCGCTTCAGTGGCAGGCGAACAATATGCGCAGTGAATTTTCTGATGCGCATAAGTCAGTTCGAGAGTTGGCAATAGGACCTCATCGGCGGCGCGGCCCATGCGCGGTCGGCCTTATCGACGGAAGGGACCGCCGGCCATCTGCTTTGGCGATGCGGAGGCAGGGGCATTGCCGGCAGGACGCGAAACACGGTCCGCATACTCCAAGTCTTGCACGAGGTAGACGTGCTTATACTCTTCGAAGTTGCCGCGAACGCTGGTTTTTTCGGCACGCATGCGGCGCCAAGTTCCGGCCGGCACATTTCGCACTTGGGCCGGGAGCAGTCGACCGCTTGCGCACTTATCAGCGTATTCTTCGTTGAGCTCCGAGAGATTTCGCTGGAAACCAGACGCCAATTCGCTTTCGCGGCCACGGTGAACGTTCTGTTCGACGAGCAACAAGTAGCGCGGCTGGTTCTCCATAATTGGCGCGACGGTGAAGTGATCTATCGGGAGCGACATCTCGGTGAAGGTTCGCTCGACGGCGCGGATGACCTGGTATTCGCTGAGTTTTTCACCAGTCAGGCTGGCGAAGTTCTTGCCCTTGTTGAGGAACTCCAAGAGCGGCGTTTGGCCTTGGAAACCGACGCAGCGAACAACATCGTGGATGTTGTACCGATACAAACCGCCCGAGGTGGTGAGCAGAATGTAGTAATCGCGATCGACTTCGAGCTCGTGAGCCTCGAGGACGTTCGGAGAGGGCGTACCATACTCTTCGACAGGAATGAATTCGAAGAAATGGTGCGTGTAGTCGAGCATGCCGGCAGGCGTGCTATCGGCCAGTGGAATCGTCATGCGACCTTCACTAGCCGAGAGGCCGTGATCGCGGATTGCGGCATCGCCATACAGCTCCGCCAGGCGCGGCAGGAAGATGCCGATCGAGCCGCCCGTCCACACTGCAACGACCTTTAAGTCGGGCCACGCATGTTTGGGCAACAAAGTTCCGTGTTGGTCAACGAGTTTTTCAAGCGCGCGGGCCCGATCCGGACGGGCCTTGGCAATTTTTCGGCCGAGCTGCGAGCGCACCTCGTTGGGAATATCACACGTAAGTGTGCCGTCGTGGATATCGCGGATGAGCGATTCGCGGTCGGCATCGGTTCGCCTGGCGAACTCGACGAGTGAGCTCGGGTTCGCGGTGATGATCATGCCAACTTTGGGCGACGCAAGGGCGAATCGCAACGCGGTGTAGTGCTTAGCGGCCGCGTCGTGAATGCGGGTGGTTGCGGAGGGCGGCAGAAACATCGTGTCTGAAATTGCGGGGCGCGTCGTGGCAGCGAGCCCGCTGATTTGCCCGCAAGGCAAACCGCAGGGTGCTTTGTATTGCTGCCAATCGCTGGTGAGCTGCAACGTTTTTCGGAAGAGCAATTCAGGATAGTCGCCGTAAACTCCGGTCCCCCAGAGTTGCCATCCCTGCCGGTACTCGCGGAACAATTCGGACGTGATCGGAAGCCGCTTTGGTTCGCCGGTGGTGCCGGACGTCATGGCGAACATTAACACCTTCGTACCCTGAGCAAACATGGCCGAGGTGTCGCCGTTCAAAACCTTTTCGATATAGGGGCGATGATCTTCGTAGCTCATCACGGGGACACGGGCTCGGAAGTCGGCGACGCTGCGGATATCGGCGAAGCCGTAGTCTCGGCCAAACTGGCTGCTTGCATTGCGGCCAATTTTAGCCAGCAGCGTATTGCGCTGGATATCGCGGGCGTGGGCGGCATTGCTCACGAAATGGCGGAGTCGCGATCGCAACCAAGCCAGGTACGCATACCGCACGATCATGTTGTTGCCTAGTAAAGAGGGGGAAAATCGTGCCAAGGTAGGAATAAAGCGCCTAAAACCCGCCCAGAACCAAGGAGTGCAAAAACGCCTCGCTGGTGCCGTCGCGACTGGGCCTTAAGTACTCGTTTTTAAAGGATCGGTAGGCTCACCGTAGCGAGGTGAGTACATAACATTAAGCAACGATAGCACCCAAAATCTAGTGGTGCGGGTCGAATCAGAAAAATTGATTGGATGTGCAAATTTTGTAGTCATTCCACAATTTTTACCCAGCCGGAGCCTTTAACGAGGGCTATAGTAGTCCCCGCCAGGGGTGATCCCGATCAATAAGTGCCGAGGGCGCAAAGAATTGCGATGAGCGGGCGACTTAGTTTGCGGTCGCAGAAGGGCTGGCCGAAATTGGCTGGTTAGCCGTCAAATGAGTGGTGAGGATTTCGGAAATCGTCGTGGCGGACTCTTCAAACATCATAGTGAAGTGGTCGCCAGGCAACCGGTGAAGCTCTACCGATTGGCCAAACTGTCGGGACCAACCCAAATCCAGGTCGGACGGCGGCTTACGACCCGAAAGTTCGGCCAAGGCCTCCCGCGTTTCGGGGGTAAAGAACTGCACCGTGGTTGCCAGTGCCCGCGGTCGGTAGCTTTGCAGGACGCGTACGTTGGCTTGCCCGACAGCAACCAGGTTGCGGACAAAGTCCTCCGGCGTTTCTGGCGGAAGCATGCCGGATCGGCGGGCTTCCTCGACAGCTGCCGAGAATTGTTCTGACACGGGTCGATTCGTGATTTTTTGGAAATCGATCCGAGTATTTGCGCCCGCACAGCGATTGGCGAAGTTGATGATATCGCAGAAGAAGCGGGCGTCATCTTCCGTATCAAAATCGTCGCAGAAGGAAGGTAGTGGAGAATCCATGAGCGCGAGCATTGCAACTTTTTTACCGTCGCGCTCGAGCGCGTCCGCCAAGGCAAATGCGAATGTGCCGCCGGTCGACCAACCTGCAAGGTAGTAGGGCCCTTCAGGCCGCAATGCGTAGAGCGCCGGCAGGTAATCCACGATCATTTCGTCGATCGTGAGATGCGGCGGCAGGTCTTGATCGAGCCCACGCGGTCGGAATACGTGAACGGGTTGGTCGTTCCCCAGCTGCTGCACCAGGTCCATGTAGTAGCGAGAATCGCCGCCCAGAGCGGGGAGCAAAATGAGTGGAGGTCGCGTACCCGTTTCGCGAAGTGGTAGCAGCGGAGTCCACATCGGAAGAGATTGGGACTCGATGCCCGTTGGTCCTGCCGCAGACTCACCGGCGCCGGCGGCCAGCAGGCGTGTCGTTTCCGCGGCGAGCGATTCGATGCTGGGGCCTTCCATCAATTTGGCCATGGGAAGACTAAAGTCGAGGCGACCTTCCAAATTATTTTTC
Organism: Lacipirellulaceae bacterium; assembly: GCA_036271295.1. Classification (GTDB taxonomy): domain Bacteria; phylum Planctomycetota; class Planctomycetia; order Pirellulales; family Lacipirellulaceae; genus JABDGM01. Next base: position 3,640 of record DATBAY010000492.1, read on the forward strand.
AGTTCGAGCGCGAGCAGCGAATCGAGCCCGAACGTGCTCAATGGCTGATTGGTTTCGAGAGTTGTTGGCTCGACGCCCATGATCCGAGCGAGTTCTTGTTGAATGTAAGCTTGAACCAGAGATTGGCGTTCCGAACCGTGGGCAGCGAGGAACCGGTTCCGGAAATCGTGGTCGATGCGGCTGGCGGAGGTTTCGCCTCCGGATTTTTGTACGTCGGCGGCGATGTCGGCCAACAGTTGAGGTTGCCGCGAGCCAAGGAGCCTGAGCATGTCGGCCCACTGCGCGTTTATCACGGCAACTTGCGGGGCACGGTTCTTTAGCAATTGGCCGAGCGCGTCGAGGCCTTGTTGCGGCTCGATCAACGCCAAACCGCGGGATTTGACGGACTCATCGCGCCCGGATTCGGCAGCCATACCACTGCCAGCCCACGGCCCCCAGTTGATCGAGAGGGCCGGCAAACCTTCACGCCGGCGTTCGTGTGCCAGGGCGTCGAGATAGGCATTGCCGGCGGCGTAGTTCGCCTGGCCGGGGGAGCCGAGTACTGCGGCCACCGAGGAAAAGAGCACGAAAAAGTCGAGCGGCAGTTCTCGCGTGGCCGCGTGTAGATTTCGGGCGCCTTGGACCTTGGGTGACATGGCGCGGCTCAGTTGATCGAGGGACATATCGCTGAGAATGCCATCGGCCAACACGCCTGCCGCGTGGATAACGCCACGGATCGGTGGGCAATCGGCCGGCAACTGAGCAATCGCTTGGCGAAGCGACGCCGCGTCGGTTACGTCGCCGCGCAAGGCGACGACTTTTGCGCCTTTCGTGCGAATGTTGTTGAGCGCTGCTTCCAAATTGGGAGTCGGCGCGCGGCGGGCAAGCAGCGCGACGGCGCCAGCGCCTTGCGTCGCCAGCCACTCTGCCACACGCAAGCCAAGGCCGCCCAGGCCGCCTGTCACGAGATACGTGCCGTCGTTTCGAATGGCGCCGATTACGGATTGCGGACTGCGGACCGCGGATTCGTTCGGGGAATCTTGGAGACTGGCCTCGCGAGGTGGGAACGATACCACGACTTTGCCGATGTTCTTCCGTTGCGACATGTAGCGGAAGGAATCGATGGTGCTTTCTGCTTCGAAGCGAGTGAACATCAGCGGCTGATACTCGCCGATCTCGAAGTGCTGCATGACGTCGGCGAAGAGCTGGCGGACGTAATCAGACCGTTGCCGTAACATGCGATCGAGGTCGATGGCAAAGTACGAGAGATTGTCCTGGAATGGCAGCAGGCCGATCATGCGATTTTGGTAGATGTCCGTCTTACCGATTTCCAGAAATCGACCGTAGGCGCGGAGAATGCTCAGGCTTTTGCTGATGGCTTCGCCGGGCAGCGAATTGAGCACGATATCGACGCCTTCGCGATTGGTGTCCGTGAGAATCTCTTCGGCGAAGGCAA
>DATBAY010000493.1:0-11391 GCA_036271295.1 Lacipirellulaceae bacterium
CGGCGAAGGCCTCATCCGCCGTGTGGCCGCCGAAGCCAAGATGCCCGTCATCAAACACTTCGACGGCAACTGCCACGTGTACGTCGATGCGGCCGCCGACTTGTCGATGGCCCAACAAATCCTGATCAACAGCAAATGCCAACGTATGGGCGTGTGCAACGCGGCCGAGTCGCTGATCGTCCACGCCGATATCGCCGGCGAATTCTTGCCGCAAATTGCCCACGCACTCGCAGAGCAGGGGGTCGAAATCCGCGGCGACGAGCGCACTTGCGAATTAGCGCCCGGAGCCAAATCCGCAACTGATACCGACTACGCCGCCGAATTCCTCGGCCCCATCATTTCGTGCCGCGTCGTCGAATCGATCGATGAAGCTATCGACCACATCAATCGCTTTGGCTCGAAACACACCGATGCGATCGTAACGGCCGATGACGCCGCCGCCCACGAGTTCGCAGCTCGCGTCGACAGCGCCGCCGTCATGATCAACGCCAGCACCCGGTTCAACGACGGCGGCCAGTTCGGCCTCGGCGCCGAAATCGGCATTAGCACCGACAAATTCCACGCCCGCGGCCCCTGCGGCCTGGAAGAACTCACAAGTTACAAATACGTAGTCCACGGAAACGGACAAATACGAGAGTAGAGGTCAGGGATCAAGGATCAGAGGTCAGAAAAAACCGGGTGTTGCCTCTGACCTCTGGCCCTTGAATCCTGACCCCTCTCCTGCAAGGAGGCAGCATGAGTAACGACGTTCTCAGCCAAGCGGAAGTCGAAAGTCTGCTAAGCGCAATGGACAGCCGCGAAGCGGATGTCATCGCCGATGCAGCCACAAGCCGCGTTCGGCATCGCGAAAAAGTCTCGCCGTACGATTTCAAGCGCCCCGAACGAGTCGGCAAGGAACAAATGCGCTCGCTGCAGACGATGCACGAGGCATTCGGCCGAAATTACGGCGCCTCGCTCTCGGCGCTGCTCCGCACGATCGTCGAGCTCAAACTCACGAGCGTCGACCAACTGACTTACAGCGAATTCGTCTTCAGCCTCGAAAATCCCACCTGCTTTAACCTCATCAACGCCTCGCCGCTCGAAGGCCAGTTGATTCTCGACATCAATCTGTCACTCCTGTTCCCGATCATCGACCGCCTCTTGGGCGGCGGCATTGACTCGGGCGCCCCAATCCGCCGACCGCTGACCGAAATCGAGCTCCGCCTGGTCGGCCGAATCACGGAATTGTTCTGCAAGGAAATGAAGCAAGCCTGGGAAAATGTACTCGAACTGAATCTCACCATTGACCGCGTCGAAAGCAATCCGCAGCTCGTCCAAATCGTTCCGCCGAACGAAGTCGTCGTCCTCATTAGCTTCGAGCTCACGCTGGGCGAAGCCCGCGGCATGATGAACCTCTGCATCCCGTTCAACTCGATCGAACGAATCAGCAATCGCCTTTCATCGAACAGCTGGGTCAGTTACGGCAAGAAATCCGCCACCACGGAAAACATCCAGCGCATCAGCAACCAGCTGAACGATGCGCTGGTCGAGGTCGTCGTCGACCTGGCCGAGACGAACATCTCAACTTCCGACCTGATCGGTCTCCGCGTCGGCGATATCATCGCCACGGAAAAAGACGTCGCCCGGCCGCTTGTCGTGTCGATCGAAGGCCGCCCCAAGTTTCACGCCCAACCGGGCGCGTTCAAAGGCCGTAAAGCCATCCAGGTCGTCGGCATGATCGACACCTAACCGACCACTAGAGCATTTTTAGCAACGGTGTTCCGATGGGTGCCTAGGGCAACGCCCTAGTTCTTCGCAATCCTCTGGGGCGTTGCCCCAGCCACCCAGCACGAGAACTTGATAAACGCTCTAGTTCAGAACTACCCAATCGCTTGTCAGCCCCCGGGTCTGCCAGGGGTTCGCGCGCTGCTAAGAAATTGCCGCGCTTTCTGGCTCACGCGCGCTCACCGGCCCCGAAAGTATCTCAATCCACCGTCGCATGGCATCGACGGCTATTAGAATTGTCAGCCCCAGCATAATCGACGCGAGAACGCACAGCAGTTTTAGCAAAAAAACTGTGTTCGAAGCGTTTGCAAGCTCCGCCGCGGGAATGTCGTACGCCCACCAGCCGTGAATGCTGATCACGCTCGCCGTAACGATCGTAACCAAAATGAATACAAACGGAATTCCCGTGCACAGGGCATAGCGCCGTTTCGAAGCGTGCAGCAACAAGTAAGTGGTGCCGACCGCTAGCGCGATCGTGGCCAACAGCTGGTTCGCAATGCCCAACATCCGCCACAAAATATCCAGCGTCCCCATGTACAGCAGGTAACCCCAAGCCGCACATACAATCACGCTCATCAGAATGTTGACGCCCCAATGCACACGGTGCAAATGCCGATGGGAATTCAGCTCCTCATCGAGCTCCGGCGCATACTCCGTGGCCGGCGTTTTGGGCAGCCCCTGCTCTTCCCCAAACGAGGTGAACGCCTCTTGAAACACGAACCGCGCCACGCGCGTACCTGTTTCCAAGAGCGTCATAATAAACAACGCCTCGAACATGATGACGAAGTGATACCAGTACGCCATCAAGGATTTCATGCCCGGCAGGTTCGCAAAAACCTTGGCCATGCCAACCGCCAACGTAACCGCTCCGCCTGGCTTGTTCGCCAGCTTCTCTTCCGTCGCGGCTTCCAATGCTCCAATCTCGCGCGGTTGCGGATCAAACCCCAACTTCTCGGGGCTCGTGTGAGTCATGTCCACATAGTGTTCGTGCAGCGCCGGGTTCTTTTGATCCGCATTAATGAGAAAATAATCGCCCGGCTCCAATGCACATGCCGCCACGAGCGCCGTCACCGCCACAAACCCTTCCACAACCATCGCTCCATAGCCAATCGGGCGAATGTCCGATTCCTTCTCGATCATCTTCGGCGTCGTGCCCGATGCGATCAGCGCGTGAAAGCCCGAAATCGCCCCGCACATGATCACGATGCACACAAACGGCCACACCGGCCCGCTGATAATCGGCCCGCCGCCCGAAATGAACGGCGTTGTCGCCGGCATATTAAGCTTTGGGTGCGCCACAAAAATCCCAACGGCGAGCACGATGATCACACCGATCTTCATGTAGCTCGACAGATAATCGCGCGGGCACATCAGCACCCACACCGGCAAAATCGAAGCGATCGCCGCGTAAATCGGCAAGATGAGTGAAATTGTCTTCGGCTCAAACAGTAGCGATTGCCCCCAGGACGACATCGCAAACGGCCGCCCCAAAATGACCCCTAGCATCACAATCGTGACACCGATGACCGACGCCTCCGCAATCCGCCCCGGCCGAATCTTGTACATCCACAAGCCCGTCACCAGCGCCGCCGGGATCGTCACCACGATCGTGAACATCCCCCACGAGCTCTCTTTCAGCGAATTCACGACCACAATGCCGACGCTCGCTAGCGTGCATACGATGATGAATAACGTCGCGATACTGGTGGTTACGCCCGCGACTGGACCGATCGTCTCCCGCGCAATCCGCGGCAAACTAAGTCCGCGCTGCCGCACGGACGCCCACAGAATCACAAAATCGTGCACGCCCCCCGCCAGGCACGCCCCAATCAGTAGCCATATAAACCCCGGCGCATATCCCCATTGCGCCGCCAGCACCGGCCCAATGAGCGGCCCCGGCCCCGCGATCGCCGCGAAGTGGTGCCCAAACAGGACCCATTTATTCGTCGGGTGATAATCAACGCCGTCGCGCAGCCGGTAGGCCGGCGTCTGGCGGCGATTGTCGAGCATCGCCACGCGCGTTGCCAAAAATGCACCGTACAGCCGATACGCAATGGCAAACGCCGCCAGCGAGCCCACCACAAGCCAAAGTGAATTCAAGTCCGCAACTCCAAGTGTGTTATTTCACGATAACCGTGCCCCAAAAATGGAGCAACCCGAGCCGGTTGGACCGCCGCCGTTCAAACCCTATAATTCGGCCACGAACGCTCAACTCTCAGAAAGGAATCGCCTCGTGGCGGAAAACGTAATCATCATCGGAAGCGGCCCCGCCGGCTGGTCGGCCGCCATCTACGCAGCCCGCGCCGAGCTGCGACCCCTCGTCTTTGAAGGCGCAATCACCGAGGAAAATCGCCTCGCCGGCACGCTCCCCCTCGGCCAACTCGCCCTCACTACGGAAGTCGAAAACTTTGCCGGCTTCCCCGCTGGCGACCTCGAGCACTTCCTCAAGACCGCGATCGATGGCGAGCGCTCGCAGTACATGAACATCCACAAGGGCAAACACGCCGTCACCGGCCCCGAGCTCATGGAGCTTATGCGCCAACAGGCGAGTAACTTCGGCACACGAATCATCACCGATGACGTCGTCTCGGTCGATCTAAAAAGCCGACCGTTCGTCGTGAAGACTTTGGAGGGCAACACGCACGAAGCGCACGCACTGATCATCGCCACTGGCGCCAAAGCGAATTACTTAGGCCTGCCCTCTGAAGACGCCTTCAAAAACCGCGGCGTCAGCGCCTGCGCGGTTTGCGACGGCGCCCTGCCCCGCTTCCGCAACAAACCACTGATCGTCGTCGGCGGCGGCGACTCGGCCGTCGAGGAAGCCTCCTATCTCACTAAATACGCGTCCAAAGTCCATATGGTCGTGCGGCGCGATAAGCTGCGCGCAAGCATGATCATGCAAGAACGGGCGATTGCGAATCCGAAGATTCAAATGGAGTGGAGCCACACGCTCGACGATGTTCTCGGCAATGACAAGGACGGCGTCACCGGCGTGCGCCTCGCCAGCACGGTGGGCGAAGGCAAGCACGAACTGCCCGCCACCGGCGTATTCCTCGCCATCGGCCACACGCCGAACACCGACTTCCTGAACGGCCAGCTCAAAACAAACGACATGGGCTACGTCGTGTGGTCAAAGCCCCACCGCACCGAAACCAGCGTCGAAGGCGTCTTCGCCGCCGGCGACGTCGCCGACGACCACTACCGCCAGGCCATCACCTCCGCCGGCACCGGCTGCATGGCCGCCCTCGACGCCGAACGCTGGCTAGGCTCGAAGGGAATACACTAAGTGACTCTAAAAAAACCCCTCTCCCCCAGGGAGAGGGCCGGGGTGAGGGTGCCTTAAAATCGGTTTTGTTAGAGTCCCTAAATCTTTTTTTCCGCAGATAAACACCGATGGACGCAGATTACGCTCTTTGGAATTATTTCTGCAATTTGAATTCATCTGCGTAAATCTGCGCCATCTGCGGATAAAAATTCTTCAACGAGCTAAGGATCCACCATGTCCGACATTAATATCTCCACCCAAGACCGCGCCGGCCGCAAGTGTGCCTCCAGCGGCTCGAAGTGGGAACCCATCATGGGATACAGCCGCGCGGTCCGCAGCGGCAACACGATCGCCGTCACCGGCTGCGTCGGTATCAACGCCGATGGCACCTATTCGAAATCGCTCGCGGATCAAACTGCCCGCTCACTCGCCATCATTCAAGCTGCGATCGAATCACTCGGCGGCAAAATTGAGCACGTGATCCGCACACGCATGTACGTAACGAACGTCACCGCCTGGGAAGAAGTTGCCCGTGTCCACGGCAGCGTCTTCGGCGAAATCCGCCCCGCCACCACGATCGTCGAAGTCGCCCGCCTCATCGATGGCGACGCCCAAATCGAAATCGAAGCCGACGCGATCGTCCCATAGGCAAACAACCCACGGCCGCAATCAGCAACACGCCGCAAGCCGGCTCAGGAACGGCTGCCCCCTCAAGAGAGCCGCTTCCCGCGTGGGCGCTAAAATTCGCACGCCACAAGTTGTAATTCGCCGTCGTCGATGCCACCAACACTCCTTTACGCCAAGCCACATAATCCGCCGCATCGACTTTACCATCCAAATTGAAATCGCCCGGCAGCCCCCCGCCCCCGACCACACTCACAACACCCGTCGAATACAACTGCGACGTGTCCCACGTCAGCCCGCTATCCAGCACCGGCAAACTCAAACTTCCAAACGCACCCACGATCGATTGCCAATCGAATAAGTTGAACGATTGGCCCGCCGCAGGCGTGAATCCGCTGATCAGCGCCAGCTGTAGCGTGCCGCCGAGCGCCAACTGCCCCGACGAAACGAGCCGATCGTACTGGCTACCCGCCGTCGTGCCGCCGATCTCCATCACCAGCGTGTTCGACGATGCGAAACCGACGTTTCCCACATAGCTGGTCGTTGGCGAAAACCCCGGGCTGAATGTGCCCGCGAAAGTTACGTTGTCAAAAGTGCCTACGCCCTTCACGTAGCCACTCATCGTAATCTGTTGCGTCGAGTTGGTTCCCGCGACGTGACCGTTCACGATCGTAGGCTTGGCTACGTTATTCGGCGTGGTCACCGGGCCAAATCCCGTAATATTTCCGCCAAAATCGAGCGTCAGTCCATTGGCGGCAGTGAGACTCCCCGCCGTCGCCCCGCTGCCGATCGTAACAAGCGAGGATGAATCGAACACGGCGTCGTTCGAATCCAGAACCGTTACGCTGTTCGCCCCCACGGCGAGGGTACCTTGCGTGCTAAAGCCATTCACCAGCGTTGAATCACCAATCGACAACGTGCCAGTCGCTGTAATCGTCGAATCCGCTGCGCCATTCACGCGGAATGCCTGCGTCCCACGAGCGCGAAACTCCCCGTTGGTCGGAATCCCAAGATTCGAAATCCCGGTGATCGTGCCACCCGTCAGCTCCAACACGCCGCCGCTGAACTGCAGCGGTCCGTTCGCCACAATGTTCGTCGCCGTAAGTTTACCGCCGTTGAGCGTGAAGCCCGTAGAAATCGTCGCCGTCGCGTCGATCGTCAATCCCTTGCCCGCGCCAAGTATGGGCGAGATTCCATAGTACTGATTAATCACCGCATCCGAGCCGCCGATCGTGTGGCTGCCTGTAAGATCGATCGTTCCCGCGTCGAATTCGAGCGTTCCGGTGTTTTGGAGAGAATCAAAATGTACCGTGCCGCCATTTAAGATAAGCTTGCAGTTCGGGGAGATTGTAAGACTTGTCTGCACGTTGACGACTCCGTTGTTGGTCACGGTAAGCGTGTTCGCGCGCCCCGACGAGCCGTTGCCAATGTTCAAGTCAAACGAGTTCCAAGTTGTTCCAGCGCCACTGACAGTAGCGGTGCTGACAATCGAATTATTCGCAAATCCAATGTAGGCATCATTGCTGTTCACCGTCGCGCCACCAGTGATCGAAAGCGTTCCTTGGCCCGAGTCGCCCACAAAAATATTAATCGTGTTCCAAGTCGTGCCAATCCCGCTGATATTCGCAACCCCCGTCGTACTAGTATCGTGGCCAAGGCTCACACCAAAATCTTTGGAAGTCGCACCATTCTGTAGATTGAATACCCCGTTGAAATGACCAGTCGCTCCCACGTATAGACCGCTATTGGCGTCAAACGCGGCGTTGCTAACCGTTACGGTGGACCCAATGGTGGCGATGCCCCCGATTGTGAGATTCCGCCCATTGGCAATATTAAGACCCGGAAAAAACTCCAGGATCGTTAAATCGCTACTCATACTCCGATCGTTTCGCAGGAAAACCGTACCGCCGGTGAAATTGAAAACGCCCGAAGCATTACGAGAGTAGCCATTGAAGCCCAATGTGCCGCTGCTCAAATTCACTTGGTCGCCGGCGCCAATATTGAGTGCGCCCGTGATTTCCACGTCAGCGGTATCTTGCACATTGAGGGTGCCCGCTCCGGTTGCTGCGTAGCCGACATTCATATCGCCCCCCACACTGAGCGATGCCGTGCCCTCAGCCGTATAAGTCCCGTTGCCGCCGCTACTGTTGCCCAGGAACATGCTGTTCAAATTATTGACGATGTTCGTGCCGCCCGTTTGCGTGAAGACCCCCGTGCCCACATCGCCGATAATTTCGCTCTTGTTTACCGTAAGTTGTCCGCCGTTCAGGTTGTAGCCGCCAATTGATCCAGCTTGAAAGCCGACATTGAAATACCCGACGCTACCCGAATTAACCGTGTTCGTGCCGCCCGACTGAGTGAACGTACCGTTGCCGTTAAAACCAATGAACTCCGATTGCGTGGCGACCAACGCCCCTGTGCCGCTAAGCGTGTAGGTGCCAACCGCGCCGGCGCCATAGCCAACGACCAAATCGCCACCCGTCCCCATCGTCACGGTGCCAGCCGACTGCGCCACCGCACCACGGCCGGTGGTCGCCGCGCCATTCGCAAACCCGCCAATCAGGAGTGCGCCCGGATTCAGGCTGACATTGCTCGTGATCGAGACCGTATTGACGGTCGACCCCATCGCCGACTGATTAATTGTGAGCAAGCCCAGCGTCGGCGTTGTAACGTCGAGTGTCACAGTGTGGGAGACGCCGTCCGAATTTTCGATCCGCACCAAGTCGCCAGCCGCGGGGACACCGCCATCCGTCGTACCGGCGCCGGCCGCACTGGTGTTGCTCCAATCGCTCGCCGCACTCCAATTGCCGCTCGCTATGGCGTTGCGCCAATAACGCGTTGCAGCTTCAGCCGGAATTTGAAGGACAAGTCCGCAAGAAAAAAGCACAGTCAAGGTTGAGATACCGACTGGCACAGTCCGGCGAAGCGCGTTCATAGAAGTAATCGCATGGGGAGTTAGAGTAAAACACCCCCCACACCCGCGGCGGACATTCTATCACCCACAATGCCCCGTTCCAACTTAAACCGCAGAGACACGACGATTTGACCCCGATTGAACAGCTGACTGCATTAAGACCGCGAATTTAGCGTCAGCTGGCGGCAAAACTGATCTAGCGGCGAAAACGCCGCTCGCCCGCAATCCCAACGAACGCAAACAAGATAAGCGCTGCCGTCGAGGCTTCTGGAACAGCCGCGCCGGCGGCCGAGCCGCTGCCCGCGGCCCGCTTACCAAACTGAGCGCGCCACCGCGCGTAGTCATCGTTCCCAACGCCCGTCGTATCATCATTCGGCAACGCCGTCCCGGTCCCAAGTTTGTCGCGCCACAACACGTAGTCGGCCGCATCAACCACGCCATTCTGGTTGTAGTCTCCTGGCAGCCCGGCAGCGAAAGTCGTCGTTGCCACGATTTGCCCCGTGAGCGTGAGATTTACTGTCGTCGAAGTATCCGGCATAAGCACAAACGTCGCATTGATCGGAACATTAAGCGTCTCCGTCGTCTGACCACTTTGCGTGATGCTGCTCAGCGTGCCCGTACCGGTGATCGAACCCGTTTTATTCGCGAGATTCGTCGTCCCGATCAGCTGGCCAGACGAATCATGGTACGCCAGGTTGCCGTTCACGAAGTCGAGTGTCGCCGCCGACAAATCGAAATGACCGCCCGAGTCGAGCGAGATCGGCCCGCTCGTAACGCCGATCACAAAATCGCGGCCCGCAAAATTCGCCGTCTCGAGTCCAAACAAGAAACTAACTTTCCCGCCATAGTCGGCCGACGCTGCCACATCCGCTGCGCTACTGTCCGGTTTCCAACTTCCGTTGGTGTTAGCTGTTACCGAAGTGCTTGAAAGAAAACTGATCGACGCCGACTCTTGATCCGTCTTGATCGTCCCGCTGTAGGTCGTGGAAAGGCTGCCCGTGCCTTGCGGCTGTATTGTCGCCGTACCCACTGAGGTGGTCACAGTTCCCGAAGCCGCGATGCTGCTTTGGGCCGTAACCACAGAAAAATCGCGTTCGGTCGCCCACGCCGAACGGCACGTAACGATGCCCACCATCAACGCCAACGAGAAGACCCGACCAAAGTTGCCACGCATATCCCACCTCGTCGCGTTCCGTCTACCAATCACTCGTCGCTGTCGTCTCCACCGCTCTCGTCGCTGCCGCCGCGCTTCTGTTCGCGCTTGCGTTTCCGGAGCTCTTTTTCACGCTCCTTCTTTAGCTTCGCTTTCTCCTTCGGCGTCAAGCGTTTCCCTGTGCTACCTTTCGTTTTAGACAGCCCGTTCGGGTTTTGCATCATCCCCGACTGCATTTCTTTGACCATTTTCATTCGCTCGCGCATGCCCTTGCCAGCAAGCGACGTCATCATCTGCGCCATCGCGTCAAATTGCTTCACCAGGTCGGCCACTTCGCGCGGTTCAACACCAGCTCCCGCGGCAATACGTCGCCGCCGAGGTTGATCGATGGTTTTCGAAGGATTTTTACGCTCGGCCGGCGTCATCGAATCAATGATGCCAAACAGCCGTTTCATATCCTGCTCGTGATCGGCATCCCCCATCATCTCCGTCATCTGGCTCATGCCGGGGATCATTCCCATCACTTTTTGCAGCGGCCCGAGCTTACCAATCTGCGCGAGCTGCTTCCGGAAATCTTCGAGCGTAAACTGCCCTTTGCTCAGCCGCTCCTCGGCGAGCTTCATTTCTTCCTGATCGAATTCCTGCTGCGCCTTCTCAACGAGCGAGAGCAAGTCGCCCTGCCCCAGAATTCGCCCCGCCATGCGGTCCGGGTGAAACTCCTCGAGCGCATCCAAATGCTCGCCCGTGCCGATGAACTTGATCGGCACACCTGTGACTTGCTTGACCGAAAGTGCCGCCCCGCCACGCGCGTCGCCGTCGAGTTTCGTCAGAATAACGCCATCAAGCTCGAGCTTCTCGTTGAACACCTTCGCGCTGTTAACGGCATCCTGCCCCGTCATGCTATCGACGACCAGATACACCTGCTGCGGCCCAATCTGCCGATCGATTCGCTCAAGCTGCCCCATCAATTCTTCATCGATGTGCAGCCGCCCGGCCGTATCCAGAATCACAACATCCGCGTTGTGCTTCTTCGCCTCGCGCACCGCCGCATTCGCGACCGCAACCGGATCCTTGTTCGTGCGATCCGAGTAAACCGGAATCTCCAGTTGCTCACCGAGCACATGCAACTGATCAATAGCCGCCGGCCGCTGCAAGTCGCACGCCACCAAGAGCGGCCGTCGCCCGCGCTGCTTCAGCATCCGTCCAAGCTTGCCGGTCGTCGTCGTCTTCCCCGAACCCTGCAGCCCGCACATCATCAGCACGGTCACTTCATTCGCCCCGCGCAGGTGCATCGAATGATCCACCGGCCCCATCAGGTTCACGAGCTCCTGATAGACGATGCCCACGACCTGCTCGCTCGGATTGAGCGCCTTGAGCACCTTCTCACCGACCGCCTGCTCGGTGACGTCGTCCATGAACTTCCGCACGACCGGAAAACTCACATCCGCCTCAAGCAGCGACCGTTCGACGAGCTTCAGCCCATCGCGCATGTTCGATTCCGAAAGCTTCCCCTGCCCGCGCAGCGTCTTCAGCGCCGACCCCAACCCATCCTGCAAAGCTTCAAACATGCGTTAAATAGGAACCGAATTCCGTTATTGAGGTCAAACTTTTGCCTTAGCCGCGAGCGAACCGCTCGCCGGACAGGACCCCAAATTCTATCGTAAAATACTA
>DATBAY010000494.1:0-15659 GCA_036271295.1 Lacipirellulaceae bacterium
GCGGTCGCCGGAATTCCGCCGGCAGGTTGCGTGTTGTTCTGCACGTTGCTGATGATGCGGGTATCGATGGGGTCGCGGTTCCACCACCAGTTGCCGACATAGTTCATCACTTGGTTGTAGGCGTCGGCCGCGGGTTGCGTGGTTACGGGCGCGTAGTTGAAAGGGGTGGCGGATTTTGCGGGCAGGCTGCTGTTGGGGCCGTAGTTGAAGTCGGGATACGGGCGCGTGGTGGTGCCGTCCGAGGCGATGAACATGCCCCAGCCGGTGTCGACGCCATCGCGCGTGGCGTTGTGGTTCGAGTCGATGAGGTTGTCGGATTGGTAGGCCTTGAGCGCGATCGGGTCCTTCGGAGTGGCGAGGACGGTGTTGTTCGTGAGGTTGTAGAAGCTCGAAACGTCCATCGTAAAGGCGGTGTTGGAGCTCGTGCCGGCGGGGGTCGAGGGGCCCGCGATCACGTAATTGCCGACGTAATTGAGATTTACATACTCGGTGTCAGTCTCGGCGGCGCCGCCGGTGTAGCCGGCACGGTCGCTGTAGTTGTAGACGACGTTGTTGCGGAAATCTAAATCGAGTTGCTGATTGTTGTAGCTGCCAGCGCGCGGATTTCGGCTCTTGTCGTTGCCGTAGAGATTGTGCTGGTACGTGATCTGCGAACTCACCCGAGGACGGATAAGCGACCCGTACTGATGACCGGACGTGAGCGAGTCGGTCATCATCGAGTATTGCACCGACACGTTCGTGTTGTTGTTCGCCACGGAGAGGACTTCGTCTTCCGACCAAGTTGCGGAGACGTGATCGATGATCATGTTCGTGGCAACTGTGTCTCCGGGGCCGCTGCCGCCGGCGAAGGTGATCGAGTCGGATCCGTCGCCGGTGCCTTTGCGAAACGTGAGATAGCGGAGGATGACGTTGCTCGTCATCGTGTTGTTGCTTTTCGTTATTTGCGTGGTGTTGCCGTAAATGGTTACGGGGGAGGGGGCGGTTTGGCCGGCAATGTAGATGTTGTTGGCGGTTTTGATATCGAGGCTATTGGCGGAGATATCGAACGTGCCGCCGACGTCGAAGACGACGATGCGATTTGAGACTTGCTGTTTGTTGTTGCTGTCGTAGAAAGCTCCGCGGAGCGTGCCCGGAAGGGGTTTGCCGCCTGCGTCGAGCAGGTCCTGCGTAGTCGTCACGTGATAGACGGAGGCGGTGGGGTCGGAAAACCAGCCGCCGGCCGGGGCGGTGCCGGTGAAGGTGCCGCCGAAACCTTCGGCGCCGGAGAATGACGGTTTCTGCGCATAGGCGTAATGATGAACGGCGAGTGACAAGCACATCGCCAAAAGGGCGCACTTGAGGTATCGAAAGGATTTGAGCCGCATGCCAACCGAGCTCCTGATTCAATGCGGTTCTGCGATTGAAAGCTTCTCGATTATATTCAAATGCGCTTAAAACGAGCCAGCAAAAATTGGAATAAAACTGGCGTTTGTTCCGTATTTGCGAAACACGTTCGGACAAAAAACGAACGGATACGGCGCGGCAAATGGAATTCGAAGTTTGCGCGCGATCCGCGCTGTCGTGAGCGCGCATCGACTGCTACATTTAAAACTAAACCACCAATCATGAAGAGTGGAGCACGATGAAAGCGTTGCAATTAGAGTCGCCGCGCACGTTCAAGCGGTTGGAGATTGGCGAGCCGGCCGCATTGGCGCCGGGTGAGGCGCTGGTACGCACGCATTGTGTTGGGGTATGCGGCACCGATACGAGCGCATACTTGGGCAAGTTTCCGTTATTTAGCTATCCGCGCATTCCGGGGCATGAATTGGGCGTGGAGGTTTTGGAAGTAGGGAGCGGCGTTGAAAACGTTCGGGCGGGAGATCGCTGTTCGGTTGAGCCTTACATGAACAATCCCAACAGCTTCGCAAGCCGGCGCGGGGCGGGGAATTGTTGCCAAGAGCTGCAAGTGCTGGGCGTTCATACGGACGGCGGCTTGCGCGAGCGGTTTGTGGTGCGAGCTCAGAAGCTGCATCCCTCGCAAAAACTGAAGTTCGAGCAATTGGCGCTGGTCGAAACGCTCGCGATCGGTTGCCATGCCGTGAATCGAGCAGCGCCGCGATCCGGCGAGCACTTGCTGATCATTGGGGCGGGGCCAATTGGATTGTCCGTGCTGGAGTTTGCGCGGCTTGCCGGCAGCAGTATCACGATGATGGATATGAATGCCGAGCGGCTGGAATTTTGTCGTCGTAACTATGGTTTGTCGAACACCGTGCAGGCTCGCGGGGACGGTAGTGAGCTCGCTCAATTGAAGGAGATAACAGGCGGCGAGCTCTATCCCGTTGTGATAGATGCAACCGGCAGTGCGGCTTCGATGAATTTTGCGCTGAATTACGTGGCCCATACCGGGACACTGATTTACGTCGGCATAACGACGCAAGATGTCGTCTTTCCGGATCGCCTGTTTCATTCGCGCGAGATGACGCTCAAGGCTTCGCGCAATGCGCTGCCGGAAGATTTTCGGCGGATCATCCAGCTGATTGAATCCGGGCAGATCGATACTTCGCGTTGGATTACACACCGCGCGCCGTTCGGTGACGTGATCGACGTGTTTGAGTCGTTCACGCGACCGGAGACGGGCGTAATCAAAGCCATGATCAATCTCGACTAATATGAGTACTGCGACCAAAACTAAACAGTTTGCGACGCTGGGATTAACGCCGAGCTTTGGGTTTGGGGACCGGATCGGACTGGCGACACCGGGGCATATTGAAGCGATGAAGCGGACTGGCGGCGGTTTCGCGCCTATTTTTGCGCAGCAGTCGATTCGTGAAATGAGTCGGACGGGCCGTACACCGAGTGATGTGGTGGATGCGGCGTTGTGGGGAATGGAAGAGGGCGAATGGCGCGGTGTTTCGGGGGCGGACGCCGATCATCTCAAGACGCGGGCGGATGTCGACGTGACCGCGGCCGCCGGTTTTACTTTTTTTACGATCGACCCGTCCGACTATGTGGATGGAAATGCGGATGACTATGATGAGGCGACACTGCGCGAGCGGTTCGCTCAGATTCAAGGGACTGTGCCGTGGTTTTCGAGGTATCTCAACCAGCGGACAACGTTGCCGAGCGGTCGGTCGTTCACGATCGACGAGCAGGCGGCGATGCGGTGTGCGATCAAGTATGGCCGGGCGCTCGACCATGCCATCGAACTTGCTAGTTACATCCGCGATGTGTCAGATTCTGCGGGTCGGCCTTTCGAATTGGAATTGAGCATCGACGAAACGCGGCAGCCTACGTCGCTCGCCGAGCACTATATCATCGCCGATCAGTTCCGACAGCACGGATTGCAGCTAATCAGTATTGCGCCGAAGTTTATTGGCGAATTCGAGAAGGGTGTTGACTACAAAGGTGATTTGAGTGCGCTGGAACGCTCGCTCGACGATCATGCAGCGCTCGCGCGAGAGTTGGGGCCGTATAAACTCAGTCTCCACTCGGGTTCGGACAAGCTTTCGCTTTACCCGATCTTAGCGCGGACCACCAACGGTTGCTTGCACGTGAAAACGGCGGGCACGAGTTATTTGGAAGCTCTGCGAGTCGTGGCGCGGCACGATGAATCGCTGTTCCGTCGCGTGGTCGAAGTCGCACGGCAACATTACGACCGAGATAAGGCGACTTACCATGTGAGTGCCGCGGTCGATCGCTTGCCGGGGCCTGATGATGTTCGAAACGTGGTCGAACTGGAGATGATCTATCTAGAACGTTGGAGCGAGGTGCCTGCCGGCCGAGGTTTTACTGCACCGGGCAGGCAAGTATTGCATTGCACTTTTGGCACGATCCTGATGGATGCGGAGCTGGGGGGCCTGATTCGCCAATTGTTGGAAACCCACACCGAAACCTATACGGAAATTCTCGCCGATCATTTTGAACGGCACTTGCGAGCCCTAAATGCCACCGTGGATTCGTAGATTTCGTGGAGAGCAAACGGCAGAAGTGCCAGGTCGCGAGCGGGCGATGGGCAACAACGGCGAACCTTCGCAGGACGTTCATTTTCGCGACGTCGCGCCTGCGATTGAGTGCGTGTGCTGGCTTGTTGTTGTGATAGCCGCCGGGCTGCGAATGGTTAACGGAGCTCCGGTCACTTATGATCAGTTGTTGGTTCAGGTGACACTATTTACTGTGGCGCTCGGCGGAGCGATTGGCCTCGGCATTTACCGGCTTCTGCGCAAGTGAAACACTTGCGTTTCGTGGTTGCTGCGGGCAAGCGTTCGCGAATTCACTTAATGCAACCAACTTCACTGACTCTGCTCGATCGACTTCAGCGGCAGCGGCGCCCGGAGGATTGGACTCGGTTTGTAGAACTTTATGAGCCGTTCATTCGGCGATTCATCCGCATGGATCCCAAACTGGCCGCCGATGCGGACGATGTTTGTCAGGAAGTGATGCGAAAGATCGTATTGCATCTGACGCATTTCGAGCGAAATCGCGAAGGCTCGCTGCGGTGCTGGTTGAGAACGATTACGGCGAATGAAGTGAGCGGCTATTGGCGGCAGAAATTAAGGAAGGGCAACGCGAGCGCTCCGGCCGATGATCTCTTAATTGAATCGCTGGCGGATCCAAATAATGCGCTGAGCGAAGAGTGGGATCGTGAGCATGGACGGCACATACTGAGTAAGTTGCAAGAACTTGTGGCGCCAGAATTCAGCCCGGTCACATGGCGGGCGTTTGAGCTGCGTGTTTTGGAGGAGCGGTCATCGACAGAAGTGGCCGAGCTGTTGCAGATTTCGCGAAACGCGGTGGATATCGCTAAGTCGCGTGTTTTAGCCCGACTGCGTCGCGAAGCGGCCGGATTTCTTGACTAGCCCGACCAAACTGCTGAAAGATAAGCGCGTGGAGGGCGTTCTATTGTGAGATTACGCAGCTTGCAGGTTGCGTTCGAAAGCTGTGGAGCACGGCGTTCAGGTCGGCCATGACGAATGCTACTTGCCGGTTATCCCCCCGGATGGCTATCATGCGATTGGCTTGGGGACGAACAAGTCGGGCTGTGATGTGGCGGCGGGCGATCAAGGCTTCTGACATGAAGTGTCAAACTGCGAAGGCGCTTCATCCTTCGCCGAGCGAGCTGGCCGCATTTGCAGTCGGTTCGCTCGACGACGAGCGCGCGGCGATCATCGAGTCGCATGTCTATGCTTGCGATCGTTGTGCCGACGCCGTGGCGCAAGTGCCCGATGACGACTTCTTAAAGCAGCTGCAATCATCGCACTTTCCTGAAGGCACGGCGCCCGGCTCGCGCGCGCTCGCCGGCCTGTTTGAAACGGTGGGCGTGGCGATCGATCGAGCCGGTGATACTGATCTGGCGATTGAAGTTCGAGACCATCCGCGTTATTCGGCCAAGCGACTCATCGCCGAAGGGGCGATGGGCCGGGTTTATTTGGCTCAAGTGCGTGGCAAAACGGATTTTGTTGCGATTAAGGTTATGAGGCCGGAGATTGCGAACCAGCCAGGAAGGATTGAGCGGTTTCTACAGGAATCTCGAATTGCGGAAAAGCTAAATCACCCGAACGTTGCTCGCGTCATCGGTTGCGAGGCGTCGGGTCGTTTGGCGCTTATCGCAATGGAGTTCGTGGAGGGGCGTACGCTGGCTCAGATCGTTCGCCAGCGCGGCCCGTTGCCTATCGATGAGGCCCGGGAGTGTTTGCGACAAATGGCCGAAGGGCTGGCGTACGCAGCAAAGCAAGGCGTAGTGCATCGCGACATCAAGCCGCACAACGTAATGTTCGAGCCGCGTTCGGGTTTTTTCAAAATCGTGGATTTTGGGCTTGGTCGGCTTGTCGATGAACAGCGGACTGGGTCTCGGCTAACGCGTGAGCACGAAATTCTCGGCACGCTCAACTACATTGCGCCCGAGCAGTTGATGAACTCGCGAGAGGCGAACGAAGCTTCGGATATCTACAGCTTGGGTTGCACGTTTTATTATCTCCTCACGGGCGGTCCGCCGTTTACGAGCAAAAGCGTGGTGGAGTTGCTGAAGACGCATGAATCAGAACGGCCGATTCCAGTACCCACGCTTCGTCCGGAAGTGCCCACAGATATGGCACACCTGGTCGAGCAGATGATGCAGAAGGATCCGCCATTGCGTCCACAATCAATGCAGGAGATTTTGGATGTACTCGCGCAATCGCAAAGCGAGGTTGAGGTTGCGACTCAAGCAAGTGCGGCCAAACTATCGAAGCCCGCACGTACCGAGTATGGAAGACTGGCAGTTTTACACCGGCTGGCTTCGCCCGTCGTGTTGCTTCCACTAGCTACCTGTTTGGGCTGCCTGCTGTGGTTGGTAATGCGTAGGTAGGCAAGGCTTGGAGATGCAGGCAGGTCGGATTCGATCGCGAGGAATAGACGTTGGAGACGGAAAACAAACAACATCCATCGGCTTTGCATTTGGCTGCTTTAGCATTGGGGAAACTCAAGGCCGAAGCAGTGGTGGGCGTTCAATCTCACGTCGACGACTGTGGCCCCTGTCAGCGCTACCTATCGGACACACCGCGCGAAGCGCTGGCAGAGATTATTAAAACCGCGAAGAAAGCGGTGAGCGACCAGAACACCGTGGAGACGGGGTACGCGGGCACCGTGGCTGGTCTGCAAATCTCGCAGCCGAATGCGGTGCCACGGCGGGTTGTGGCGCAGACACCGGCTGGGCCGCCTGTCACCCACCGAATTGAGCACGCCGCTACGGAGGGCGAGATACCGCGTGATCTCCTTGAGCAGTCGAAATATCGCGTCCTGCGCAAATTGGGGCAGGGAGGGATGGGGACGGTTTACGAGGCGCAGCACGTGCGGATGGACCGGCGGGTGGCGATCAAGGTGATCAATCCGGAATTGGTCAATCACCCGCAAGCGCTGTTGCGGTTCGAGAAAGAGATCCAGGCGGTTGCTTCGCTGGACCACGCGAATATCGCCCGTGCGTTCGACGCGGAGCCGATCGGGTCATTGCAGGCGTTCGTCATGGAATTCGTGCGCGGGCAGACGCTTTATGAGTTTTTGAAATCGCGAGGCAGGCTCTCGGTTGTCGATGCGTGCCGCTCGATCGGTCAGGCGCTGCGCGGGCTGCAGCACGCGCATGAACGCGAGTTGGTGCACCGCGACCTGAAGCCGCAAAACCTGATGCTTTCGCGTGACACGGGGCAGATCAAAATCCTGGATTTTGGTTTGGCAAAGGCCGTGAGCGAGCGGCGGCAGTCGTTGACCAATTCGGGCGCTACGATGGGAACGTATGCCTACATGGCGCCGGAGCAGGCGCTAAATGCCGCGAAGGCCGATATACGGGCCGACATTTATAGTTTGGGCTGTACGCTGTACTTGCTTTTGTCTGGTGTGCTGCCATTCGACCGGGAGTCGGATGCAGCGATCTTGGTGGCGCATCAAAACGATGCGCCGCGGCCGCTCACGGAGATCTGTCCCGAGATGCCGGAAGCGTTGTCTGATGTCGTAGTGCGGATGCTGGCGAAAAACCCGGCGGACCGGCCGCAAACGCCGCGTGAAGCGGCCGATGCGCTGCTGCCGTTCGCGCGGGGGAAATCGGATTTGCCATCGGCTGCTACAAGCCCAAAGTCTCAGCCTGCGGGCTACGGACGTGGTGGTAAGAGTTGGAGGCAAATTGCGATTGCGGCTATAGCGGTCGCTTTTTTCGCTTTCGGCGGCTGGTCGCTCGGTTTGTTCTCCGTCCGCACGCCCTTCGGAACAATTGTGATTGAGAAAGTGCCTTCGGACGCCGACGTCTTCGTGGACGGCCACAGTGTAGTTCTTAAGCGTAATGGCGACGTAGCGAAAATCGAGGCAATGAAGCCCGGTCCGCATCATCTCAAGCTGATGCAAAACGGTCGACAGGTGTGGTCGAACGACGCTGCGATTCAAGTTGGCGGACAAGAAGTATCGGTCAAATTCACGCCAACACCTTTGGCTGAGTCGGAGATCGCGCTCACTGCGAAAATTGATCCGAAGGAAGCGGAAGCGATGCTCGGAAACGATTTGCACTTGGCGTCACTCTTCAACAAAACGGATTTGACAGGTTGGTCAACGCACCCCGACATGCGCGGGACGTGGAGTGTTGACGACGGGATTTTGAAGTGCGAGACGGAGGACAGCCATCTTTATTCTGCGCGGGACAATTTTCGGAATGTGCACCTTCGCGCGAAATTGCGGATGGAGCCGAAGTCGCGCTGCTGCGTGTACGTTCGCGGCGAATATGGCCCCAAAGACTTCGCAACAAAGAAGGAAGAGAGATGGGCCAATGGCCTGGAAGTTGGCTTGTGCACGGGCGGCGACGGGATACCAGCGCTCATTAGTGTTTATACAGGTGGCCAACACCTTCAGGACGTCGGAGACCATTGGTTAAAGGCCCACGAATTGGCTCAGTTGGACATCCTCGTACGAGGCGATCATGTGACGATCTGGCTAAATAGCCAGTTGTTGAAGGAATTCGACGACGTGGATCATGAGATTCCTCAGGAAGGCTATGTGATTCTGCAGAATCATTTTGGTCAATCGAAGATCGAATCGGTTGAGGTGGAAGAGTTGGCCGCCGGCGATGAAGTGGCGTCGCAGAAGAAGTACGGGCCCGTTGTTGCAAGGAATGCCAAAGCGCTCAGTGGAACCTGGCGCGTTGAGGGAGATGAACTGATTTCGGAAGGCTCCGGCCCGCGATCAATACGGTTTGGCAACCCGAGTTGGAAGGATATCGATCTTAAATATGATTGCCTGCGAGAAAACGACATCGCTGCAGTGACGGGCGAAGTTTGTAACGACGGCAAGGGCAATCGTGTGGTATTCGAGATGGGCGGTTACGGCGGCAAGAATATGTGGTGTGAAATCTATTGCCATACGCCAGGAAAGAAATTCGACGGGACGGACCGCCAGGGGCGGCAGTTCAACATTGAGGCCAAGAAGTGGTACCACGTGCATTTAGTTCGCCGCGGGCCGGAGTTTACGGCCACGGTCAATCACCAGACAATTTCTCAGATGACTCGGGACGGTTATGGAGAGGGCTGCATCGCAATAACCGGCGCGAAGGCCGGCAAAATTCGGTTCCGGAATGTGAGTGTCACTGCGCCAGATGGAACGATTCTGTGGCAAGGCCTACCTGATCTTCCCCCGGAGGCTGCCGGATCTAATGTGTCCAATGCAAATAATTCGGAACTCGCGACATTGTTTCCGCTCGACAGTACTTGGACCGGAACTTGGTCCGCGGATGGCGGCAAGTCTGCTGCGACCGCGAAGACCGTGAAAGTTGAAGGAGGGTCGGTGCTATTGGAAGTGCATGGTAATTCCGCGAATCGCAACCTGTTGTGCGACGTGGATCACGAGCGAGTGACTGTTACGCAGGACGAACCGACCATTGCGAAAGATCGCATCACGAAAGACGTCAAGATTACTGGCACTTTGGTTGGCCGGGATCTGTCGCTTGAGGGAACGGAAGAACAGTTGGGGCCGCGAGGCCGAAAGTCGTTTGGCGTTCATCAAATTAAAGTCGCGCTTCATCGCGATGAAGATCCAACGAAGAATGCGAAGTCGTCCACAGACGTTTCTAGCGAACCGGCCAAGGAGAAGAAACCTTAATTCGTACGTATCAGGTTTAGCTATATTGGGGAAAGTGGACGTTCGGTGACAGAACCGAGCGACGCAATGCATTCTCTATCTTGTAGGCTTAGCTTGCCTGGTTTTAGATGTGGGCCACTGTGAGAGAACGTCATGCCGATTCAAGCCACCAGGTTGGAGACCGAAGAAGACGTCCGACGAGCGTTGGTTGCGCGTCGACCTGAGGCAGCGTCTGCCAAGTCGCCTGTCTCGCGTAGGCCGGCGCCGGCGGACGACGCGCCGCCGTTTTTCCGGCCATTCTTGCGTCCCACGACGCCGATCGTGACGATTTGCGACGATGGCGCGGAGTCGGGGGAATCGCTTCGGATTCGGAAGAAGGAATTCGTGATCGGCCGCAGCGAAGGCGATCTCACGATTCCGCATGACGGGCAGATGTCCAGCCGCCACGCGATGTTTCGGCAAACGAGTGTAAGGAATCAACTCCGATGGGCGCTAATTGATCTCAATAGCAAGAACGGCACGTTCGTGCGTGTGGGGCATGCACTGTTGGAAGACGGCAGCGAATTTGTGGTTGGCCGGACTCGGCTGCGTTTTGAAAATGAATCCGGAACCCGTGGCCAGGGTACAAACGGCACTCCCGCTTCGGCGGCCGATCAGGCGACGCAGCCGTGGCGGTCGCCAAACTCTCGCAGCGATGTTCCGGCCATTGTTGAACTGACAGACGACGGCATGGGGCGACGCGTGATGCTCAACAAGCCGGAAATCTGGATGGGCAAAGACTCGGCGCACTGCCAAATTGTGCTGGCGGATGAGTTCGTGAGCGCTCGCCATGCAAGAGTGCGCTGCGATGAAGACGGCCGCTGGGTGCTGGAGAATAACAAGTCGGTCAATGGCGTGTGGCTGAAGATCGATCAAATCGCGATCAAAGAATCGTGCCGCTTCATGCTCGGCGAGCAATTGTTCTTGTTTCAAGTGCCCTAGGCGGAGACGTGATTTTGTGATGGCCGAGCGATGCTGGATCGTGGGTAGCGCGCCCGACTGCGATCTTCGGGTCGAGAGTTCGCTGGTCTCTGCGCACCATTGCCGATTGATGTTGCGGGGCGAATGGATATTGGTGGAAGATCTAGGCTCGACGAACGGAGTTTTGTTCGCTGGTCAACGCATCGCCGGCCCACGGATCGTTCATCGTGGCGACCCGGTGACACTGGGATGCAGTGTGCCGCTGCCCTGGCCACCGGCGATTCGAATCGTTTCGATTGGCCGCTCGCCGGACAATGACATTGTGATTCCGCTCGATATGATTTCCGGTCAGCACGCCCTGCTGGAACAGGAGGGAGAGAGCATTTTTTTGATTGATATGGGGTCGACGAACGGAACGGCGGTTAACGAACCGCTCGACAAAATAACACGAGCCGCGATCCATCCGGCCGACCAGGTGTATTTCGGAACGCATCGGGTCGCGGCGAGCGAACTTTTTAAAGCGCTGCCAAAGCGAATCAGGCAGGCAACAACCGTTCTTGAAGCGGAACGAACGCCGCGTCTGGAACAAGAGCTGGGGGCGGTCCGCGACAGACAGTCAGCGCACGTCGAATCGGCTTGGAAAAATTTTCGATTATGGTCGAATTGGTTGTGGGGCGGAGGTCTTAGTCTTCTCTGTGCGGTTTTGATCCTCCGTGCACCCTACTTCTTGCGATTTCGTACTCCGCCGGAGATTGACGCCAAGCCAGTTCACGAAAAGCAAGATACACGGCCAGGAGGGACTTCCGCGGGAAGTTCGTCTATTCAGGGCGCCAATATTCCAGGCAATCAACGCACAGTACGTTCGTGACCGCGAGGGCGGGGTGGCACTATGCGATGGCTGGTTGGATTGCTGCTTATTTCGGCTGCCGTTTTAAAAGCGGTCCAACTGATCTCGGAGCCGGCTACCGCCCACTTGTCCGCGCTCGGTCCGTACTTTCCGCCGATCCAAATTGGCGCCGAGCTCGCAATTGGTCTGCTGGTGATGACAGGCGCTTACTGGCGGGCGGTGCGATGGCTGGTGCTAGGGCTATTTTTAATTTTTGCGGGGTACTCCGCATCTCTGGCATTGCAGGGAGCAATTTCGTGCGGGTGTTTTGGACAAATGCGAGTGCATCCTTGGTGGACATTCGGATTAGATTTGTTTGTTACGCTGGGCATCGTGTGCTCGATTTTGTTCGAACGACGAACGATAAAGAATGACTCAGAAACTGCGGATAGAAGCATTTCGAAGCCGGTGGTAGCGGCGCCGTGGGTTGTTTGGTTGGTCGTGGGAGTCGGTCTGGCGAGCGCCGCGTTGCTTCTACGGCATGTGAATCAGGGAGTCGCGGGGGCGACTGATTCAAATGCTTCGGCGGGCCTGATTGTTTTGGATCCGGAGAAGTGGGTCGGCCGAAAGCTGCCAATTGCGGATGCGATCGATGTCGATCTATTGCGCGGCGAATGGACCGTGCTCTTACATCGACACGATTGCCCGGTGTGTCGGGAGGAGATTCCGCGATTTGTTGAGCGTGCTGCCGCGGGCGAACGCGTTGCGCTCGTGGAAGTCCCGCCTTACGGAAGCGTCGAGCCTGGTAGCGATAAATGTGTCCGCGCCCGACTAAGCGATGCGCACGAGTGGTTCGTGCATACGCCGGTGGAGATTCATTTGCGTGATGGCGAAGTCACCGCGGCGAAAATGATTGGCGACTGAGCTGATGCGAAGCGGAGCCGGCCTTCACTGCGATTACGTTACAGCGGCGGTGCCTGGACCGCTTGGTTCTCGATGTCGGCGATGAACGGCCAGCAGCGAATTTGTCAGAGAGGTCGAAGTTTGGCCGGACAGTGCTGGTCTATCTTCGGCGGCGAGTGGCTAGCGCAACGATATTAATGAAGGACAACAACATGGCGCCAGTTGCTGGCTCAGGGACGCCCGCAAAATCAGCCGCAGTCAGGGTCCCCAAGCCTGCGCTGTGAAGGGCATTTTGAAGCACCAAGAGATCGCTGATATCGGTGATGCCGTCGAAATTGAAATCGCCCGCGAGACGCGACGTGAGATCGCCGATTTGGACGCCGTCAACGATATGCTTGTGCATCCAGCCGGCAACGAAGGCTGTTTTGTCGGAGTCGTTCAGGATGCCGTCATTGTTAACGTCGCCCGCAACGCCTTTCAAGCCGGAAACTTGCGAGGCCAAGTAGGCGTTATCGGTCAGCAAATTAAAGGCGCCGTAATTGACCGAAGAACCCGAATCGGTTGAACCAAAGACGAGGAACCGTAAGTCATCCATCGTGCCGCTGAAGAATTCGCTGCTGAAGGTCGTATTCGTGCCAATCGAAAGAGGCGTAATCAGATCCGAAGGATAGTTCGATGCCGGCGCAACCGCGGCGGCGCTACCGTTGATGTACATGACAGGGCTGACATCGTCACCGGCCGGTCGCACGACTTCGATGTGGTACCATGTGTTGGGGACCGCGGAAATTGGAGACTCGTAGTCGGTGTTGACGTATCGCATTGAGAATTTGCCGTTGGCATCGATGCGCACGCCATGGTTATTCGTATCCATGACGATCGTTTGCGCAGCTGTGGAGGTTGGTCGAACCCACAACTGGAACGCGCGATCGTCGATGCCATTCAAGTTGTATTGGCCCCCTCCGTTGGTGCTCCAGGGCGATTCGTCAGGCCGGTTCAACGCCAGGCCGTAGAGATATTGGTTCGACGTGCCCGTGAATTGAATGCCGACACCGGTGCCGCCGTCGGGCCGACCCGTGATCGTCCGATACACGGGGGAATTTGTCGCGCCCAGGTCGTAGTTTGTAATATCGCTGGCATTGAGCGGCGAATCGGAGGTAAAGGATACCGGGGAGTTATTGGTCCCGCCTTCTTCTTCGCCCATTTTGTATGAGGCGATGAGTGTGCCGTTGCCCAGTGCGGTGGTTGCGCCGGCAAGTGCCACCGTAGCCACAACAAGCAACCGGCTGATCCATGGGGAAGTCGTCATGGTAATCATCCTCGCAATCGCGAATGTTTATTCGATTTGTTCGATTAAATTGGTAGTGAATGAAATCGGATGGATACATCCGCGCAATGTAAGCATCAACGCTTGCGTCGTGAGATAAGCATCGGCGTCAATCCGCACACGACGAGTACAACGCAGGCAGGTTCAGGAACTTCAGAAGAGTCCAATCCTGATCCTGAAAACGACGTGACATAGTGAACCAAGCCGCGAGTCAGTGTGCTTGGCGCCGGCAGGCCGTGCGAACCGAAATTTGCCCGCCAGATGTCGTAGTCGGCTTGTGACACGGTTCCGGGCGTTGAATCGTTAGGAAGTGCAATGTTCTGGCCCAAGCTGTCGCGCCAGACTACGTAGTCGGCGGCATCGACGACGCCGTTATTGTTGTAGTCGCCGACCGGGCTCGTGACGCCGCCGGTTAAAGCGCCGTACTCGAAAGTAATATCGTGAGCGCCGGTCACGTTGAAGGCAGCGCCGAGTCCAACATTGGCGGCATTTCCCACGGAGCTGCTGCCAGTGAGGTAAGATTCGCCGATGGCTGCCGAGCTGCTTCCGCCGGCCTTTTCCCAGCCATTTCCCGACCCGTTACCGGCTGGAAAGCCGGCGGCGTTTTGCTGCTGCAGGCTGCTCCAGGTGGCGGCATTCAAAGCGCCGCCGGCGCTTTTGATGTCGTAATAGTCGATTTTGACGGCGCCGCCTGTTTGATTGCGGAAGCGAACCTGGCCATTCGTTGTGTTGACTTCAAGAATCATCAAGTGATTCGACGCGTCGTCGACGTCGAGCGAAGCGTCATCGACGGCGGCATCGCGATTGGCATAAAAGGCGACGCCGATGGGCTGGCCGATGGCTGGATCACCCGGAAATAGAGTTTTTGTGATCGTGAGCTTGGTCCAATTTGCCTGACTTTGCGCGGCGGACGAACCCGTAACCCGGTTCGCAAACACTCCGCCGGGGCCGCCCTGAAATCCTTGAAACAAAACTGTGCCAGGACCCGTTTCTTTGAACGGCACGTTGCCATTGAACATATAAAGGAAAACATGGTCTTCGTCGGCGACCGCGTCGTTGTCGCCTTGGGCCCAGATGGAGAACGTATAAATCTTTTCCGCAGCGAACAAAGTGGTCGTTTTTTGAGCGCTATAATGGGCGAGCCCGTGCATCGCCTGATTGCCGGTCCGCGGCGTGCCACGGAACGGCGGGCCATCTTCACCGTAAGCAGTGTTGTACAGCCAGTTGCTATGGACGTCGTCTTGAAGGTATTCGGACTGCGGGTTGTCCAGGTCGTCGACCCAACCGCTCGTCGGGCGATAGGTGTCGGCGTAAGCAAATCCGGTAGCAGGCGAAATGTGCGGCGACACGGTATATGCTTCAAAGCTCGGATCGGCGAGTGGGATGCTGATCGCGTGCACCATGGCCGGGCTAAACGCGCCACCGGCGATGATCGCCGCCGCCATTTTTCTCCACCATTTCGTAACTTTCATCGCAATGACTCCGCAGATGCGTGTTGGCTTCTTATTTCGCGTATTGTATTAAGTTAGCCGTGGTTCAAGCTCGACTGCCGCGACGACGGACGACGGGCAGTGCAATTGATCCGGCAGCGAGGATTAAGATTGAGGTAGTTGGCTCCGGAATGGACGCGACCATCGCCACGAAAGAACCGGCGCCGTTCACGGCGTCGTAGGCAGCTTTGAATGCTACAAAGTCAGCGTGATCGCTTATCTTGTCGCCGGTGACGTCACCCAGTCGATATGCCTGGGTCAGTGACAAGCTCGACAAGTTGGAAAGCTGGTTGGTCCGCAGAATTACCCAATCGGCGACATTGATGACGCCATCGACATTGAGATCGCCAATGGCGTAGGGCGAATCGTTGTTGCCGGTGTAACCAACGACTCCCGTGTGAATGACTCCGTTCGCGATGTACTTGAACACCAAGTCTTCGTGAGAAGTTGGAATCCAATCGCCGTTGCCGAGGTTGATTGTTTGGTTGCTGGCGATCGTGGCCCCTAGCCCGGTCTGGAGGTCGGCTTCGCTGAGATCGGTATGAGTGCCAGCCGTGGTGAGCTTCGTCCAACTGTGGGCGGCATCCACCTG
>DATBAY010000495.1:0-2945 GCA_036271295.1 Lacipirellulaceae bacterium
CAGGCGCTTTTCTCACGCCCCAAGAAGCCCCGCGCATAAGCTTCGGCGGTGCTGCCGATGTCATTCCGTTTAGCGTCGACGATCACGAGTAAGCCGAGCGACCGTGCGTGGTCGATGACTTGCGCCATCGCCTTCATTCCATACGGCCCCAGCTCTTC
Organism: Lacipirellulaceae bacterium; assembly: GCA_036271295.1. Taxonomy (GTDB): domain Bacteria; phylum Planctomycetota; class Planctomycetia; order Pirellulales; family Lacipirellulaceae; genus JABDGM01. Next base: position 159 of record DATBAY010000495.1, read on the forward strand.
GAAGAAAGCCGCTTGTACCTTCACGATGGGAACGAGCGGAGCGACGACGTCGCATACATCGTTACAAAATCGCGCGTACGCGCCAGCAATCGCGGGTGGAGACATATCGTCGGCCAACAATACCGGCGGCAAATTTTTCGCGCGCGGATCCAATCCGACGCAAACGGCATTTCCCGTACGGCGAACGGCAGCGGCCAATTGATCGGCAAAATGTTCCATAATTCACGTGCGATTCGCCCGCATTCTACGGACTAATTCACTCCCTCGAAAGCGGTGATTGTGCGTCCATGGTAAATTAGATGGAGCCACGTCGAGCGCGGCACGACTGAGATTCGACTTTGAGGAAACACCACGTGCACTTTCAGCGCGCGATCACTGCCTGCGCGATCACAACCGCGATGTTCGCCGCTGCTGCGCCCGCGGCCGCCTTCGATATTCATTTCGATTACACGTCGTTCGACAACCCCAACTCGCCAGGAGCGAATCCGCACTTCGGCCAATCGCAGTTTAACGTTTTGAATTATCCGAGCATCAACGGCAACTTCATGATGACCTCGACGGACACGCATCGTCCGGAGATGGTGTCTGCCGGCAATAGCTTGGCCGAGTTCTATAACAACTTTCTGGCGGATTACAACACACAGTTCGGGAACAACACGGTGAACGCTGCGGCCGAAGCCGACGCCATCAACCTATACACAACGCAACATTCGTCGACCAACGGCCCGAAACCAAATTGGCTCGTGCTCAATGAAATCTCGTCGAGCCTGTGGCAACCGAATCCCGGCGCGCCGGCTCTCAATTCTTACCGGCAGTGGGTCGTCGATTGCGTGACTCGCCTGCACGACGTGTACGGTTACGACATCGTCACCTACGCGCCGTTCGGAACGGTTGGCACCAGCGTTCCGAATAACGGCGCATCGTGGCAGGCTCTCTCCGCCAAGTCTTACATCGGCATTGAAAGCTATTTGAGCGGCGCGGAAGTGATTTCCGCCGGCAGTACGTATGCGGCTCGCCTCGCTTGGGCGCAGAGCCAATATCAGGCGTCGAAAGACACGTACACCGCCGTGGGCGTCGACCCATCGCGATTGTTTCTGGGAGAAGACTTTACGAACAACGCAGCAGGCAGCAGCTTCGGTCGCGCGGGCGTCTCCGCGGCCGATTGGGACACGGCAATTCAGATCCGGCAGGACGCGATCTACAACGTCGGCTTCGCGGGATTCCTGGCCTATGCGTGGGGCGGAAACCCGCTCGGAATCTCTGAAGTTGAACAGCTCGAACACGAATACTACTATCGCTCGCGCTTGGTACTGCCAACTCAGAAGCCGCAATGGCTGTCCGATTCCGCAATCAATATAAACGGCTCGACGATACCACTCAGTTGGAACCAACCGCTTAACTGGTTGGGCGGAGTGCCGAACGCGACCGGCGCACAGGCCAACTTCTGGCGCACTCTGACGGCAGATCGCGCGATCACGCTCGACGGTACGAAAACGATCGGCTCGATGGTCTTGGATAGCGCGTTCACGTACACCATCAACCCAGGCAGCGGCGGAAGCGTGATCTTCAACAATGGTCAGGACGCTGCAACGCTTACATCTTCGCAGGGCAGTCATGTGATGAATGTGGGCGTACAGTTGTCGTCCGACCTCACGGCAGCGATCACCGCCAACTCGCTCACAATCAATGGGGTGGTTTCCGGTGCGGGAAATTTGACGAAGACGGGCACTGGCACGCTCACGCTTACGGCCGCCAACTCGTACACCGGGGATACCCGTGTCCAAGCGGGTCGGCTGGCGCTGGGTGTCGCGTCGCTGGCCGACTCGGCGGACGTTTACGTTGCGAGTGGCTCGCAGCTAGTGCTGAATTTCGGCGGCAATCCCGACACCATCGACGCGCTGTTTTTGAACGGTATATCGCAACCGCCGGGCATTTGGGGAGCGATTGGATCCGGTGCGCAGTTCACGAGCTCGCTGCTTCTCGGCACCGGCATGCTTAAAGTAACAACATTTGTCGCGCCGCCGCTCGTGGGCGATTACAATCAAGATGGCGTCGTGAATACCGCCGACTATGTGGTGTGGCGCAGCAGTATTGGCCTGGCAACCCTTCCTAATCGCGACCCCGGCAACAGCGGCAAGGTGGAACAGGCCGACTATGCGACGTGGCGGGCGAAGTTTGGGAATTCGTCGCTCAACAGCGCTGCATACGCAAATCAATTGAGCGTCCCAGAACCAGGAACTATTACGATCGCTTGCGGGATTGTGTTCGCCGCATTCCTGACTAGCCGTCAGTTGCGGCGCTCCTTCTGAACCGCGCGGACAATGTCAGTTAGGCTGGCAAATAACGCAGCGACAAGCGGGTTAGCAAGGTCGGCGCTTGCGAGTGGGCGCTCCCGGACGATACGATGCATGTCTCGCGGCGACCGATAAATTTGCGCCGCTACGCCCACGCCGACGTCTTGATTGTAGAGGTGAGACTTGAACTCGAATCAATTTCCTCACTCGCGACGAGGCTTTCTGAAGTGCGGGTCGGCAATGGCTGCGGCGAGTTTGGGGTTCGGGCGATTCGGCAACGTAAGTGCCTTCGGTGCCGATTCATCAGTCAGCGGCGATGATGCCTTGTCGCCCCAAAATGCGATGTCCGGCGGCCGGCAAGGAATCGCTTGTTTGCGGCGTGAGCCAGCGGAAGCCGCGCGCGACGTGTTGCAGCGCGGCGGCAATGCCGTCGATGCTGCGGTTGCGGCGATTCTCGTACTGTTTGTCATCGAGCCTTCGATGACAGGCCTCG
>DATBAY010000496.1:0-13691 GCA_036271295.1 Lacipirellulaceae bacterium
GCCACGAATACCGCCATCGCCCAGCCGAAGGTGATTACAATCCAGCCCGAGTTGTTGCCTTTCGTCTCGGGCAACACGACGTTCGCGACCACGCCGTTCCCCAGCAGCACTAAGAGTGCCGTGCCGACGAGCTCCGCTAAATATAAGTGCATGTATTCGCTTCCACACTGCTATTCTGTTTTGGCCCAGCCGCGCGATCGCTCGACGGCATCTGCCCAACGGGCGCGAATCGCGGCAGCCTCATCGCGCGACATCTGCGGTTCGAATCGGCGATCGATCTTCCAGTGTCCGGAAATTTCGTCACGGCCTTTCCAAACGCCCGTCGCCAAGCTTGCGAGGTAAGCGGCTCCTAACGCGGTGGTTTCGGTAACATCCGGCCGCACCACGGGGAGTTGCATGATATCGGCCTGATGTTGAAGCAGCCCGTCGTTGACACTTGCCCCGCCGTCGACGCGAAGTTCGTTAAATTCGCTGCCCGCATCGCTGTGCATTGCATCACTTAAATCTGCAACTTGCAGGGCGATGCTTTCGACGGCCGCCCGCGCGATGTGAGCAGCGGTCGTACCGCGCGTGATGCCGACGATCGTCCCGCGGGCATAAGGGTCCCAATGCGGGGCGCCTAATCCCGCAAACGCAGGCACCACGTAAACGCCGCCACTATCCGGGACGCTTTTCGCCAACGGTCCAACCTCTGCCGACGATTTGATAATGCCGAGACCATCACGCAGCCAAGACACAACGGCGCCCCCGACAAACACGCCGCCTTCCAGCGCGTACTCACGCTGTCCGCCGATATCCCAGGCGATCGTGGTTAGTAGTTTGTTTTTCGAGTCGACCGGCTGCCCACCGGTGTTCATCAAAAGGAAGCAGCCTGTGCCATACGTGTTCTTTGCGTCGCCAGGCCGAAAACAGGCCTGCCCGAACAACGCGGCTTGCTGGTCGCCCGCGATCCCGGCAATTTTTACGCCCTTCAATTCGGGAATTGTGGCTACGTCGCCATATACTTCGCTCGACGAACGGATTTTCGGCAAGAGCGATCTGGGCACTTTGAAGCACTCGAGCAGCTCATCGTCCCAGTCACCTTGGTGGATATTCATGAGCAGCGTCCGCGACGCATTCGAGGCGTCGGTAACGTGCACCTGGCCGCCGGTCAGGCAATAGAGCAGCCAACTGTCGACCGTGCCGCAGGCTAGTTTTCCGGCTTCTGCCGCAGCCCGCGCCCCAGGAACGCGATCCAGAATCCAGGCGATCTTGGTGCCGCTGAAATACGGATCCAGAAGCAGGCCCGTTTTTCGATGCACCATCGGCTCATGGCCAGCCGCGCGAAGTTGATCGCAAACGCCCGCCGTGCGGCGGTCCTGCCATACGATGGCACGCTGGATCGGTTCACCCGTGGCCCGATCCCACATCACGACAGTTTCGCGCTGGTTCGTAATGCCGATTGCCGCGAGATCGCGGGCCGTTAACTTGGCTTTCGCCAGTGCCTCGCAGGCAACGTCGCGCTGGCTCGTCCAGATTTCTTGGGCGTCGTGCTCGACCCAGCCAGGCTGCGGAAAATACTGTTTGAACTCGCGCTGTGAAATCGCGACGATGTCGCCCGAATCGGCAAAAACGATCGCGCGCGAGGAAGTGGTCCCCTGGTCGAGGGCCATGAGAAACGTCATGCGCTCCTCCGCCGTGGCATGAACGATGGGCAAGTGCGACGCAAAGCACGCCGCGACGTCACAAAGCGTAAGGTGTCGGCCAACGAGCGCCAAGCTCCGCGGCACAAATTCGAGCGGATTATCCGCTGCTAATTGCCGCCCGCGGTCGCCGGCGATTTGGGAAGCGACGGATCGGCGAGGCCGCCTTCTTCCATGCGGAGGAGCGCTTCGTACCGCTCGACGATCTCGGGTTTGGCGACTTTCGCGAGATTGGCGGCCAGCGCGGCCGTTTCGCAAGCACGGAGCAACCGCTCGACCCGGGCCTTATCACGTTCGAGTTGCATCGAGGCCTTAATCAGCTCCGCTTCACGCTTTTTCGCGTAACCGAGCGTGGCATAGTCCGGAAGTTTTTGTACGCGACTCACGAATTCATCGGCTCGATCCGTCGCCAAATCGACTGCCAGCGGCGCCCATTCCGTTTGCAATTCGGGCCAGTTCTCGTAAATCTCATTTTGCACCGCCTTCAGCGCACTGCGGCGGGTCCGCGTCGCGGTGTTCGACTTCGAGTTGGCCGAATCAAGTTTATCTTCGGCCTGTCGAAGTTTCTGTTGAACATCTTCGACCGTTGCGGTTGTCTTCATTTCGAGCTTAGCCGTCAATTGCTCGATCACTGCGCGCTGATCCGGTCGGCAGCCATCGGCGAGTGTTTCAAGTGAACCCGACAATGCCACGAGGTTTGGCTCATCGCTTTTCGAAGCACCGTCTTTCTTAGCTGAACCTTTCGCCGTCGTCGTGTCTCCGAGCTTGCTATACTGTTTCAGCAGCGCCTCGGAGGTGCGGACCGGCACGTCAATCGTATCGCTTTGGATGACGGCATAAGAATGCGCCTCCGCGAATGAAATTTGCCCATTCTTGTCGAAGTCGGCATCCGCGATCACTTTGCCATCGCGCGATTTGCCGGCCAGCGCGCCCCAGAAGCAGCCGCTGTACTCCTCGAAGTCAGCTTCGTTTGCATCTGGCGTGCAGCCGGCAGCACTGCGATCGTAAAGCTGCGCGAAGAAACCGCACCGGGCATGGTCCGAGAGCCCGGCCGTTGAATCCGCATGGTCGAAGATCGTATGGGCGAAGCCGCCCGCGTAGCATTGCACCATGACGAGCACCACCTGCGCATCCTTCGGAAAGCGATCGAGCCAGCCGGCGAAATCACTGGCAGTGAGTTGCTCATTGTTCCAGAAGTAAACCGTCGTGTTGTAGGGATTTGGCTTCGATTGGTTGTCTCGCCGGCCGCGGCGGCGCGCTTTGCCCCCGTGCGCGGCCACGTAGATGATTACGCGATCGCCTGCTTTGACCTCCGTTGCCAAATCCGTGAAGTGCTGCTTGACCTGCTTCAGATCTGCCGGCCCCGTGAGATTGGGTACCTCGTTGTTGCGATAAACCAGGTCTGCCGAATCCGCGTCGCCCAACAATTCCGCCAGCAGCCGCCGGGCCAACGGGCAATTGTCCTCGAACTTCGGGTCGCGACATTGAAGGTCCGGGTGCGGATCTTTGCCGTCGGCGAACCACACATCATACGACGGTCGATCCGGTCGCTCGGCGGCCAAAACCGATTGCTGAAAAATCACATTCCGCTCGAGCGACAGTTGATTGGCAGAAGTTTCATAGCCGCCGCCAATCGTAAGAAAGTAATCTTTTGCAAAAGCGCTGGTTCCGAAAACCAACAGGCTCGCCGAAGTTGCGAGCATCATTCGCCAAAAACTCTGTCGATTCAACATGGGTGCTCCGAACGCCATCAGAAATGCTCCAGCGCTTTGTCCCCATCAAATATACTACGGCCGCAGAGTGTGAGCACGGCAAACGCCGTCACATCGCGAGTAAACCCCGCTCTCAACGCGTCGGGCATCTAAATCCGGTAGAATTACAACATTTCGAACATTGCTTTCGCCGCCTGCGGTTTCTTAGAATCGAACGCGGCCGGCGCTCGCGACGCGATCAGCGAACAAGGGACGGCCAGAAACAGTCGATGAGCTTTGCCATGCAACCCGACCCGGTACAACAGATTCTAGAGCAGTACTGGGGTTTCGATTCGTTCTTGCCGCTGCAGCGCGAAGCGATCCAGAGTGTGCTCGATAACCGCGATTCGCTAGTTGTGATGCCGACAGGCGGCGGAAAGTCGCTTTGCTACCAAGCGCCCGCGCTGTGTACCGCAGGCGTTGCGATTGTCGTATCCCCTCTGTTGGCGTTAATGAAGGACCAGGTGGATGGTCTCGTTGCCTGCGGTGTACCGGCCGCAGCGGTCAACAGCACCCACGACGCCGGTGAGAAACGCCGCGTCGCACAGCAAGTTGAATCCGGCGAGCTGCGGCTTCTCTATATGTCTCCGGAGCGCTTAGTTACGTCGCGCACGCTGGACTTCCTGTCCCACCAAAACGTCAGTTTTTTTGCCATCGATGAAGCGCATTGCATCAGCGCTTGGGGCCACGATTTCCGGCCCGAGTATCGCGCATTGCGGACTCTGCGTGAGCGGTTTCCCAACGTCGCCGTGCACGCCTACACGGCAACCGCAACCGACCAGGTTCGCCGCGATATCGTCGAGCAGCTCGGTCTGCGCGAGCCGGAAGTCCTCGTCGGCGATTTTCACCGGCCTAATCTGCAGTATCACGTGGCCCGCCGCGAACGGGGCCTGGGTCAACTCTGCCAGGTGATCGATCGGTTTCGCGATCAATCGGGCATTGTGTATTGCATCACGCGGGCAGAAGTCGATCGCACCACAGCTCTATTGCGGGAATTGGGTTATTCCGCACTTCCTTATCATGCCGGGATGAGTGACGACGAACGAATTCGAAATCAAGATGCGTTTTTGACGGAGCGCGTCAACACGATTGTGGCCACGGTGGCATTCGGAATGGGCATTGATAAATCCAACGTGCGCTACGTCGTCCACTCGGGAATGCCGAAATCATTGGAACACTATCAGCAGGAAAGCGGCCGCGCCGGACGCGACGGCGTCGAAGCCGAATGCCACCTGCTATTCTCAGGCCGAGACTTGATGACTTGGAAGCGTCTGCTTAGCGACCTGCCCGACGACGCGCGGGACGCCGCCTCGACTTCGCTCGAAAAGATGAACGCCTATGCCACAGCGGTCACGTGTCGACACAAAATGCTTGTCGAGCACTTCGACCAACCGTGGACGCGCGGCTCTTGCAACGCGTGCGACGTCTGCCTCGGTAGTCTCGCGGTGGTGGATGATGCGCTCGTCATCGGCCAGAAAATTCTGTCGTGCGTGTTGCGTCTCGAGCAACGGTTCGGGGCCGACTACGTATCGCAAGTGCTCGTCGGCTCGCAAGAGCAGCGAATTCTCGCCGCCGGCCATGAACAGCTGAGCACGTGGGGCCTGCTTCGCACCGTGCGTCGTCAGGATGTCCGGCAGTGGATCGAACAACTCGTCAGCCAAGGCTTCCTGCGCAAGGAGGGCGAATACAACACCGTCGAGGTTACCGCTGCAGGCCGCCAACTGCTGCGCGGCGAGCAAACGCCCACCTTACTTCAAGCAGCGAAGGCTTCGCGAGAATCCGCGGCGAAAGCGGCAACCGATTCCTGGGAAGGGGTCGATCAGGGCCTGTTCGATGCGCTGCGGCAGTTGCGGCGGGAAATTGCCTCCGAGCGCGCGGTGCCAGCGTACATCGTGTTTGGCGATGCCACGCTGCGCGAGATGGCCCGCCAACGCCCCTCGACTCCAACGGCCTTGCTCGACGTCCGTGGCGTCGGACAGCAGAAACTAGCCGATTTCGGAAAGCAATTCGTCGACTGCATCGGAAGCTACTGCCAATCGAATCACGTACCGATGGATGTCGCTGCGCCAGTGGTCTCAGTCGCGACTCGGCCTCGCGCCGCGCAAGCGACACCCAGTGCCAGCGCCGTACAGGCATTCGAGTTGTTCGACGAGGGCTTAAGTGTGGAGCAGGTCGCCGAACGGCTGGGCAGGGCGGCCTCCACGGTCTTCGGTTATCTCGAGTCCTATGTTCGCCATCGACGGGTTCGAGATGTATCGCCTTGGCTGGATCGAGCCGAATTGGACCTCGTCGAAGCTGCTGTTCAAGACGCAGGCGCCGAACGGTTGCGGCCGATTTTCGACGCGCTCGGCGGCCGCGTTTCTTACGAACATATTCGGATCGCGGTTGCTTGCATCGAGAATATCACGGACGAGCAAGCGGTTCACGAAATGACCAATTAGGACGATTGGCGACCAGTTTTTTTTGGTTTGATGTTGTTTGCTCGGTCTCGTTCGTTTGCGACTTGCAAAATGCAACTGCATTACGCTTGTGTCGACTGGCGACCCTCGCTCGATTTAGTAAGATTTGAAGTGGGGGCGTTGACGCTTAACGGCGGCTTGCTCCGGATGTCTCCTCTTTCTCCGCCGACGATCGCGACTTCATCTGATGACCGCTGAAGAACTTCAAGCTCAACTCGCTGCGATCGTCGCGTCGTCCGATGATGCGATCGTGAGCAAGGACCTCAACGGCATCGTTCAAAGCTGGAACGAAGGCGCGACGCGGATTTTCGGCTTTACGGCGGACGAAATGATCGGCCAGTCGATCACCAAGGTTATTCCGCCCGATCGGTTGAATGAAGAGAACGAGATCCTGTCCCAAATTCGTCGCGGCGAACGAATCAACCACTTTCATTCGATTCGCCTCCGCAAAGATGGGCGACCCGTCGACATTTCAGTGACGATCTCCCCGATCCGCGATTCAACCGGGCGAATTATCGGCGCGTCGAAGATCGCTCGCGATATCTCCGAAGCAAACCGCTTGTCGCGGGAACGCGAACGGCTGTTCCAGCTTGGCCGATCGATGACCGAAAAGTCCGACGTGCGCGAACTCGTCCAAGCGATCACCGACGCGGCGACCGAATTGAGCGGCGCCGCCTTTGGAGCGTTCTTCTACAACGTCGGGAACGCAGCCGGCGAAGCGTACATGCTCTACACGTTGTCCGGCGTTGACCGCAAACACTTCGAAAACTTTCCGATGCCTCGCAACACGGATGTTTTTGGGCCAACGTTCGCGGGCACCGCCATCGTGCGCAGCGATGACATCACACTCGACCCGCGCTACGGTCACAATGCGCCGTTCCATGGCAAGCCGCCGGGCCATCTGCCGGTCCGCAGTTACTTGGCCGTGCCGGTTGTGGGACGCGATCGGACCGTTCTGGGCGGGCTCTTCTTCGGCCATCCGGAGCCAGGCGTCTTTACCGAACGATCGGAAACAATCGTGGCGTCCATTGCCGGGAATGCCGGCGTCGCATTGGAAAACGCTCGGCTACAACAAGAGATTTCCGAAATTGCCAACCGCTTTACTGTGCTCGCCAACACGATCCCGCAGCTCGCATGGATGTGCAGGCCGGACGGTGAGTTGTTTTGGTACAACGATCGTTGGTACGAATACACGGGCACGGACCTTGCCAGCCAACTCGGGTGGGGCTGGCAAATGGTGCACGATCCCAACGAGTTGCCGAGGGTGTTGAAAACTTGGAAAGCCGCCCTCGCCAGCGGTGAACCATGGGAAGACACGTTTCCGCTTCGTCGCCACGATGGTGCGTATCGCTGGCATTTGTCGCAAGCGCGGCCGTTCCGAGACACCTCCGGCAAGATCACCGTATGGTTCGGTACCAATACCGATGTTACGCAGCAACGCGAGTTCGCTGAAGAACGGGAGCAACTGCTAGAAGCCGAACGCGCAGCTCGATCCGAAGCGGAACGCGTCGGTCGCATGAAAGATGAATTCCTGGCAACTCTTTCGCACGAGCTTCGCACACCGCTCAGCGCCATGTTGGGTTGGTCGCAATTGCTGCAGGGTCAAGACAGCCCAGAAATGCTCCAGGAAGGGCTCGCCGTTATCGAACGCAATGCCCGCGCCCAAACGCAGCTCATCGAGGATTTGCTCGATATGAGCCGCATCATTTCCGGAAAAATTCGGCTCGACGTGCAGCACGTGGATTTGGCGTCCGTGATCAACGCAGCAGTCGATTTGCTCAAGCCTTCCGCAGATTCAAAGAACATGCGACTTCATCATGTCTTAGATCCCCTCGCCAGTCCCGTGTCCGGCGATCCAAATCGGCTGCAGCAGGTCGTCAGCAATCTCCTCAGCAATGCGATTAAATTCACGCCGAAAGGTGGGAAAGTTGAAATCCTGCTGGAACGAGTCAACTCCCACATCGAAATCACGGTTGCAGATACCGGCCAAGGCATCGCCCTCGACTTCCTACCCCATGTGTTCGATCGATTCCGCCAAGCCGACGCTTCCACAACTCGCAGGTATGGCGGCCTCGGGCTCGGTCTCTCGATCGTCAAGCAACTCGTTGAACTACACGGCGGCACGGTACGCGCGAAAAGCGCCGGCGAAGGCACTGGCGCCACCTTTACCGTTTCCCTACCACTGGCCATTACAAAACATTCCGAGATTGATCGCGAACATCCAACATCGTCGCGCTTCGACTCTCGCGCCGATATTCGCATTGATTTGGACGGCATCACCGTCTTGGTGGTCGATGATGAACCGGACGCTCGCAATCTTATCGAGCGCCTCTTGTCGGACCGTAACGCGCGCGTACTGAAGGCGGAGTCGGCAGAACGCGGAATCGAGATCTTGGCCACCGAGCGGCCGGACATCATTCTCAGCGATATCGGCATGCCGGACATGGATGGCTACGATTTTATCCGCGCGGTCCGTGCGCTGCCGCCCGATTCCGGCGGCAAAACCCGCGCGATAGCGCTAACCGCGTTTGCCCGCTCCGAAGACCGCACCCGCGCCATGATGGCCGGCTATCACATGCATCTCGCCAAACCCATTGAACCAAGCGAGTTGATCGCCACGGTGGCCAGCCTCGTGGGTCGTACTGGTTCTAAATGACGCGGTCGATGTTTGCCTCTTCAGTTGGGGTGACATTACTAGCACCGCGCTCGGCATTTCATTTGCACCGCGAGCATTAGAAAGTTACCTTCCGAGTGCTTGACCGCCATAAACTTTGCGACAATGTTCTCGCTTGCTACGAACCCAGTTGTGCTGTTAATCAGCTTCGCGCTGATGGTGCTACTCGTCCTGTGGATGAAGTACCGAGAGCACCTCCATGCTCACCGCCAAGAAGTGGAAGAGCATGGCCACAGCGCGATTCGTTTCCACCATCACCACCGGCGGTGACGCGAGCGGTTCGTGGGCAATGTGGTTCGAGCAGGCACAGCATGAATCTCAAAAATTGAGCCTGCCCAAAATGCGAAATTCCAAGTGGCCGAGGCGGGAGTCGAACCCGCACGGGGCTACTCCCCAGCGGATTTAACGTTATTCACCCGTTAGCACCGAGAGAAGGATCCTCTCGGCTGGGAAGTGTTGTTACGGTGAATAAAGCTGTTGCACTCTCGCGCGAGGACGCGAGGCAAACGATCGAAAGGATGAATTCCTCGCAACCTTGGCGCACGAACTTCGAAATCCATTGGCGCCGATTCGCATGTCAGCTAGCCAACTAGCGGCGACCTTCTTGTCGCAGTCCTGAGCTGGGGATTCTTCATCGCGCCCCATATCGGCGGCCGCTACATGCACTAAAATAAGCCGCGTCTGGCGACGGCATGGACGGGCCCCATCAGCCATTTTCCTACATCCATCCGAGGATCCCAATGAAGCGCCGTCCCTCAATCTGTATGTTCTTCGCTGTTTTTGTCGCGCACTATTTTGCCTACACCGCAGGTGCTGATACGACGGTGTGGCTCTCGAACACTGGTGGCTTATTCACGGATGCGGCGAACTGGTCGTCGGGAATGCCGGATTCGGCGGATGACTCCGCCATCTTCAATCGCGGCAATTTCACTTACACCGTCACCCTCCCAGGTCACACGATCATCCAACCGCCGGCGAATTACTTGAGCGGCTCAACAGCAATCGGCCCGAACAACGTAAGTTTTGTGCAATCGTCCGGTTTCATTCTGGGACCGTCCACGTATACCACCACCTCACTCATCATGGGTGGCACAGCCGCTGTGCCCGCCCAGTTGAATACTTCGATTTCCAATTTCTCCACCACCACCGCGTCTATTGGAATCGGCTCGGGGGCACCAGCCACTCTGAACGTGAGAAGCGGTGCGGTCACCGTCACAGGTACTAGCGGCAGCGGCGATTTGATCGTTGGCGACGGAAGTCCCGGTGTGCTGAGTGTCCTATCGGGCGCGAACGTAACGTTTGCCGGCGCGCACGGAAACGCTGTCATTGGAAAGTCAGCAGGCGTGACCGGATCGGTGAACGTTGGTGGCACTGGCGCTCTCTGGTCGATGCCCAGCGACGATCCTGCCGCAGATATCGTGGTGGCAGAATCAGGCTTGGGCGTTATGAACATAACATCGGGCGGCACGGTGAACGACTATCGCACCTACATCGCAGATGGGGCCGGCTCGGTGGGCACAGTAACGGTAGCGGGTATTGGCGCGACGTGGACCAATCGCGATTTGTTGACGATTGGCAATGGCGGCGCTGGAACTTTGAGCATTTCTAGCGGCGGCCACGTAATTGACAATTCCTCACAACTCGGAGTGATGGCAGGATCTAGCGGCAACGCTTTAATTGACGGCGCGGGATCACAGTGGACGCAAACGACCACTCTCGTCCTTGGTAGTCTCGCAAGTTTCAACGGTATGACGGCGCCGGGCACGATGCATGTCACCGCCGGGGGCCAAGTAACGACCGGTGGCGACGCGAACGTTGGCAGTAATGGCAGCGGAACCGCCACGATCGACGGCAGCGGCTCGAAGTGGACGGCGAATGGGCTGTTCTTTGTTAATGAGAAAGGCAATGTCGGAGTGAGCAACGGCGGCCAAATTCTGACTAGCCAAGCTTATGTGGATGGACCAATTACAGTGAGCGGAGCAAACGCGACCTGGAACTCGACCGATGTGCTGTCGATCGGTAACCACATTAGCCTGGGAGGTTCGGATGAAGTCAATTTCAACATCACGTCGGGTGGCGCCGTTAACAGTCGCGTCGCGTTTTTAGGTGACCATGGTGCGGGGATCGTCAGCGTCGACGGCAACGGTTCGAGTTGGAATACGTCCGAGCAGCTGTACGTGGGATTTGACGGCGGTGGGCAATTTTCCGTCAGCAATGGGGCCCATGTTGCAAGCAGCGAAACGCAAATCGGTGTATCGCACGGAAGTTCCGGGACGTTTTCAGTAGCCGACGCAAATTCCCGTTGGACGAATAGTAGCAACGTGTCGGTCGGTGTGGCCGGCACCGGCCTGCTGACGGTTGCCAATAGCGGCGTCGCGGAAGTCGACGGATTACTGTCTGTGGGACTGCGAGGAACTCTCGAAGGTAATAGCCACGTGATGGCAAATACACGCAACGGCGGTACTGTGGCGCCGGGACTCTCGACAAGCCTAATTCATTCCGACGCGTTTGCCACATTGCATGTTGATGGCGACTACACGCAGACCGCAGTTGGCCAACTCGCAATCCAGTTGGGCTCGGCGACGAGTTTCGACACACTCGCCATCGCCGGCCACGCTACATTAAATGGGACGCTACACGCCTCTCTATCGATAGGGTTCACGCCGACTGTGGGTGAGTCGTTCGAGGTTCTGACGGCGACCAATGGTATCACGGGTACATTCGCGTTGAATTTTGAGACGCTAGGCGGGTTGCACGGTCCGTTGGCGGTATTGGTGTATTCCAACTCGGATGTGATCCTAAAGTTCATCAACCCCATGACCGCTGATTACAATCGCAATGGCATCGTTGATGCGGCTGACTATGTGCTTTGGCGCAATTCGGTTGGACAGACTGGCACCAGCCTGGCCGCTGACGGCAACGGTGACGGCGTCGTCGATGCGAACGACTTCAATTTGTGGCGGTCCGAATTCGGACAATCTGCGGGGGCAGGCGCGGGGGTCGGCAGCGAGGCCGATGTGCCTGAACCGTCAACTTTGGCTACGAGCTTCTTGGCTACGCTCGCACTAACGGTCAGTGGTTGCTTCAACAGAAAGAAATGATTCGACGTCGTGCACCGCCCCAAAAGGCTGAACGCCTCGGATTAAGCAATCCGACCCGCCGGCCTTACAATTCCTCAAAAAGTGTGGAAGCTATCCGCGATGAGCACTATTTCGCGCGGAGCTTGGTTGTGGGCAAGGGCGATGAGTTGGATTGTGCTGGAAGTTTCGGTAGCGCGCGGTCGTGGACAACTGGAACACGAGCGTGAGCGGCAATTTCAATTCCGCGGCGAATCGGGGCAATGGCGTGCCAATCAGCTCCGATACCGCCGTCTTTCGTCGCGGCGACGGCGTGTGTTACACGGTGAGCCTTAATACGAGCGCCCCCGGTTTTCCGACTCTTGTTCACACTGTCGATCGGTTCGTCGTCGGCTCGAACGTCGTAACTCTTGCGCGGCTGAATCTAGGCGGCTCGACGACGCTGGCTGTCAACAACGCAACTACCACGGCGTCCGGCCGCGGCATCGTCGTCGGCGACCTCGCAACGTATACAGAAACTCTCAATACGTCGTTCGTAGTTTCAGGCGTCGCGGCGACGATTGCCGATGCGACCGGTTTTGTTGGCACTTGGAATGTGAACCCCGGCTCGGTGACAATTAGCAATAACGGTGAAGGAGGAGCACCCGATAGCCATTCCCTGATTGTTCGAACGAACTTCGCGACGATCTGCTAAGTTTGCTTCCCAGGCCAAGCCTTCTGCCGATTCTGCTACAACTAAGTAGCATCGGATTCTTGTCTATTTTTTGAGAAAGAGCAGCGGAGCCATATTGGCCCGCGAAAACTGGATTACGTGAAGGTTGGGCGAAACGATGACAGAAGGTAAAGACGCAGATCGTTCACGACGTAAAAAGCGCCGTGGGCAACTGGACCGCGAGAAAGAAACGAGACGGGCAGTTCAATCGCGAACAGTCCATCTGGAAGACAAGGCAAAGGATGCAAAGACAAAAGTTGATTTGCGAATTGGCAAGTTAATTGACGAGGGCTATTCGCTTGAGTCTGTTGCAAAGCGGTTGGGTGTATCTATGAGGCGAGTAAATTCCGCGCTCGATTCGAATAGCAGACGATAGTCCATAGTTCTAAGCGCGGTAAATCTGTTGCAGTCTCGTGGCAGAGCAGTGAGCTCGTTCGCGTGGCGACCCGGCCAGAACGGAGCGTCGTGAAACACGCTTTTCGGGACACGAATACTATGTCGGAAATCGTCTAGCCTGAGCTTCTGAGACGAACGGGCGGTCCGTCGACTCCAGCGACTCATTGACCCAAGGATTTTTGACTTGCGACAATGCCGGCTCGATGCGTCGGTCGGTGCGAGCGAAGCAGGACGTGCAATCAACGACGACGGCAACTAGTCACGTTAGCAAATCTTCGATCCGTACCGGTAGCTCGCGTACACGTATGCCCGTCGCATGATGAACGGCGGCTGTAATAGCCGCGGCAATGCCTGCTAACCCAATTTCGCCAATTCCGCGGGCACCCACTTCGTTGAGCTCTTTGTCGGGGTAGTCCAAGAAGTGCACATCGATCTGCGGCGCGTCGGCATTTACAGTCACTATATAGTCAGCCAGGCTGGCATTGATCGGCGCACCGTTCTGCGGATCGTACGCAGTTTGCTCAAAGAGCGCCATCCCGACGCCCATCACCACCGCACCTTCAATTTGATTGCGGCCCGCGAGCGGATTGATAATGCGTCCTGCATCGATGATGGTTACGACACGGCTCACCCGCAGTCGGGCGATCTCCGCTTGCCACGTGATTTCGACAAAATGGCAACCATAGGAATGCATCGAGAACTTGGGCTTCGGATCGCCAAACGTCGCTTCCCCTTTTCCATTGCCGGTGACGAGCCGCACATTGGCCCGCTTCAACAAATCCGCGAATGGCACTCCCGCCGCTGAGTCTTTTGCTTTTAGAAAGACTTTGCCATCACGAAGCGTAAGCTCATCGGACTTCCGCTTTTCGAATGGCGACCCCGGCGTTTTGGTAGCGATGCCCATTAACGCGGCGATTGCGTGGTCGGCCGCCGAAAAGAC
>DATBAY010000497.1:0-13778 GCA_036271295.1 Lacipirellulaceae bacterium
AACACTCGTCGCACTCGCAATCGGCGCTGTAACACTCTCGCGCTGCATGAGCCATGCGAGCGCAATCGCCGCAAGCGTCACGCGGTGGGCCGCGGCAATTTCGTCGAGTGCTTTAAGAATCCGAAACCCGCGCGCATTCAAATACTTCTGCGCTACTCCACCGCCGCGCACACTCTTCGATGTATCGTCCACCGAACGGTATTTGCCCGTCAGGAACCCACTCGCCAGCGAGTAATAACTGATGACGCCGATATTCTCTTTGAGACATAGTGGCTCAAGTTCCGCTTCAAACCCGGCTCGATCGTACAAGTTGTACTCCGGCTGCAACGAAACGTACGACGCCACGCCACGCGCTTCGCTGGTCCGGATCGCCTCGGCAAGCCGTTTTGCATCGTAATTAGATGCCCCAATCGCCCGCACCTTGCCTTGCCGAATGAGCTGATCGAACGCCGCGAGCGTTTCCTCGAGCGGCGTTTCCGGATCGTCCTTATGCGACTGATACAAGTCGATGCAGTCGACTTGCAACCGACGCAGCGAATTCTCGCACTCTTTGACAATGTAATCCCGCTTGAGCCCCTGCCCGCCGTCGCCCATCTGCATGCCAATTTTCGTGGCCACGACGGTCTTGTCACGCTTGCCGCTGCCAGCGAGCCATTTGCCGATGATCGTCTCCGATTCGCCACCCTGGTGCCCTGGCACCCAGCTCGAATAGATATTCGCCGTGTCGACCAGGTTACACCCGGCATCGACAAACGCATCGAGCACCCCAAACGACGTCTTCTCATCAATCGTCCAGCCAAAAACATTGCCGCCCAACGCGAGGGGCGCAACGCGAATTCCGGAATTCCCAAGTTCAACTACTTTCATCGTTCTCTCGTTTTCAATGATGATTTTTAAGTACGAAATTTGTGGTGCCCAGCAATTGTCGCTGTTTCACCAAGCTCGCTGACTTTGCGATCCGCCCTAACCTCGGGTATCCTGGCTGTTATCGTTTGGGCTCCCGGTTGGACTGACGATTCAACCATCCGCACGTCCCGGCCGGGCGTTCTGAGTTATTCTTTTGAGGAAGGGGAAGTACCAATGATTCGCAGTCTAGTTTTCGCCTCTGCCGCGCTTGCTGCCGCCACCTGCCAGGCAACGATTCTTTCCCAGCTTACGCTCACTTGGACTACTGCTGCTGAACCCACATCGGTGGCTTCGGGAGCATTTGGCACTTTCGCAGTGAGCGGCATTACCGACATTCACTCGCAGTCTCCGTTCGTTGCGAATACCGACTATTACGTACCGTTCGGCGAACTCCAGACGATGAATGATATGATCGCACATCCGGAGAACTATGACGCGCACGGTCCTGTGTTCGCTACGATCCAAGGCGCCGGTCTCGGCAGTTACCAACCTCATTATTCCTACCTTGGTCAGAATGTTACCGATAACTCCTGCACGATTGGACAGGGCCCCTGCGTCGGCACATTGACAATCGCCGGCACGCCCCAGGTTTACACCGTGCCCTGGAACGAAGTGAAGTTCAATTACACCTACGCCCCCGCGGCAGGTGCCGGATTCATCACCAGCATGGTCGTTACCATCAGCAACGTTCCAGAACCGGCTTCCGCACTGCTCGTCGGCGTCGGCATGATCGCCGCGCCGATTTTCGGGTCCCGTCGGCGGCGTTAGTGCCATCGCATTCTTCATCGGCTCGAAAGACTCTGATTTGCCGCGACTCGACTCGAAACGTGCGGCGGCAGTGCACCGCCCGACAGGTCAATCGCAATCCAATCCCCGTTCAACGACAACTTCGGCGCCGTGGCCGCATGGTCCGAATTGTCGCTGATCACGAGAGCACTGGTTAACATGGGCGCGAATTTTTCGCGCAGCTCGGTGTTCGCCAAGAGCGCGGGAACAACGCTCCGATGAATGCAGACGGAACAATCTGGATTTCCATCAACTGGAGACGCCATCGCCAGGTCAAACTGGGCGACGTCAGCTTTGTGTGGACATAGAGCGACTTCGACGAAATCTGCCGTCGAACGTGACCGCATGACGACGGCCCCGTTGTCGCCGTTCAGATTGAGCGCAGCAATTTGTGCCTTAACGTTCGCTTGAATATCCGCCAGCGACTGGTCCAATTTCGAATCAAAGTCATGGCGGATATCGTTGGCAGTATCCCGCGAAACAATCGCCTCCGCCTCGGCTCGCGAACCCGCTTCGCGTCGCTGTGCGATGCGGTTTCCGATTCGGCCACGCAGCCCCGGCAGGTCAGTCGACACGTTCGTTGGAATCAACCGCGTCGGTGCGGTCACCAACGCGCGTGTCGCGCTGACTCCATCTTCGCCAAAAACCAGCTGCTTATGCGCCTGAAATGTTGACTCTCCGATGTACTGCAAAGTTGCCGGCCCGCTATGCCCGACCGTGAACGAACGGACCGTGCCGTCGAACTCGACCTCCGCCGTCGCGTGCTGCTCGTTTGGTCGCAGAACTAAGCGCGTCTTCCCGTCGGTTTGCGAGTTACCCGTGAAAACGATTCCCAGCACATTTTCATGGGCAGGCTTTTTACGATCCACATCGCGCTCGACATACTTCCGCAAATAATCTTTCGACAAATGGACCCACGCAACCGCGGCGGGCGCTGGGTGGGCCGATTGTGCGTCGTCGCGATTGGATTGTCCAAGTTGAACCGGCGCCACTGATTTTGCGATCGCCGATACGCCCTCCATCGCGGTTTTGACGACGGAATGTTCTGCTGGCCGTGTGTTTTCGTCATCCGCAGCGCTCGGTGCCGCGACGACCTGTCCGACAATTCCGACCGCGATTAAGGGTGCCAACATCGCGTGAGATTTCCAGTTCATAGCTGCACCACCCAGGAGCTTGAATGCGTAGGTCACAATGTCGCCTCGTATTGAAAGCAAACATCGTGCCCGGGTGATGCTCTAAAATCATAATTAATCTCTGGGCCCTAAAACGCAGCCCGTATAACGCCGCCATCGACTCGCAGCGCGGCGCCATTCGTGGCGGATGATCTCGCACTGCACACGTAGGCAACCATGTTGGCCACCTCTTCGGTAGAGGCGAAACGCTTGATCAATGAAGACGGACGAACCGAGTCAAAAAACTCTTTCTCAAATTCTGCGAATGGTTTGCCGCCGCTCAGCTTGTCGACGAACTCATCGACGCCGGCCGACCGAGTGGGGCCGGGCAACACCGCGTTCACGGTAACGCCCGTGCCGGCACAGGACTCGGCGAGCCCGCGCGACACGGCGAGCTGCGCCGTTTTTGTCATGCCATAGTGGATCATCTCGACCGGTATCTGAATGCCGCTCTCGCTACTAATGAAGACGATGCGGCCCCAATTTTTCTGCTTCATCTTGGGCAGATAAAACCGGCTCAGGCGCACGCCGCTCAGCACGTTCACTTCGAAGAATCGCCGCCAATCGTCATCGGGAATCTCTTCGAACGGTTTAGGTTCGAAGATGCCTAAATTATTCACGAGGATATCGACCGCCGGGAATTTTTTCGTGATCGCGTCCGCGCCTGCGGCCGTTCCCAGGTCGCTCGCGAACCCTTCGACCTTTGCGTTCGGCACTTCCTGGCGGACCGCAGCGAGTCCCTCGGCAACTGACTTTTCGCTCCGGCCATTGAGGATTACGCGGGCACCTTCGCGGGCGAGCGAAGTCACGATTGCTAACCCGATGCCTTTGGAAGAACCCGTGACCAACGCGAGTTTATCTGTTAGTTGCAGGTCCATTGATTTCTCTCCGGTTAGGAAGTGCCTCGCGAAGTGCACGATTACTTCGCATCTTGCTTCATGAGTCCGTCGTAAATGATTTCATACGCGGTAGCGTCAATACTGACCGTGCCGCGAAACGGCCGGTCAAAGGTTTGGATGAGGAATACTAACAACCCGATCATGGCGGCCAAGGCGCTGCTCAGCAGCAGATGGACCTTATACTCTTTCAGTTGAAAGCAAAACGAGGTGACGATGGTGAGCGCGCCGCCGAGGAGGACAACCACCCACACGACGCCAGGCACGCCCGAGCCGAGTGCTTCGATCCGCCGCCGCCGAAATTCGATAAGCTCATTGAACGCCTTTATGGCCTCGGCCTGCAGAATGCGCTGGCCCTCGGACGCTGGCTCGTTCGAATAGAGGTCGCTTTCGAATTCGTCGAGCATGCGATTGCCTTCGGTCGGGCTTTCGCCGAGGCGCTGCGCCGGCCACACGCGGTCGATCAGGTACCGCGTATACTCGCGCAGCCGATGTTGAAGATCATCTCGCAGCGGGTCAGGAAAACCAGCCGTGTCGCGGTAGAGAGCCGCGATCGAAGACGCTTCTTGCGACACGATCCCTGAAACACGAGAGTAACTTTCCCAAGTCGTTACGGCGATCAGGCCAAGCGTGATTCCATAGATCGTGAAGATGCCCGAAAAGAACCAGCCGACGACGCCGTTGTCGATCAGCGTTTCAGTCAGCCTGAGTCGTTGGTGAACCTTTCGATGAACGAGCCACAGCCCGGCCATCGTCGGCAGGATGAACGCCGCTACGCACAGCGGTCCAAACACTCTAGAAGGCAGATCGTGAACCCAGTCCATCATGACGCCCTGTGCTCTCCGAACGGTTAGCGGTGCTCAGCGGTGCGCGAATATCGGTCAAATCGCGAAAACAGTATTTCCAGCAACCGCGCCGCGCTCGGGGATTTGTGATTTTTGTCTGTTGTATGATTTTCGTACAGCGTGCGGAAGTTGTTGGTGGCGTTCGGGTTGTTGATGTTTTGGCACTCGCGCAAACGTGCCAAACTTCATTTTTCGGGACAAAACTCGTATTCCTCGGGACCGGCGCGCGTTTTGTCTCCATGCGAATTCAACCAGGGTCAAAACGATTGCTGGCATGTTGTTCGTCAATGATTGATGATCGAATGCGGCTCAGCGAGAGCTTCGCCCTCCCGCTTGAGGTTCCTGCGGGGTGCCAACGTAGCACAGTGCGCGGCCAAAACCTATACGGTAGTTGAGGAGTTCACGATGATGATAAATCGGCGCACCGCCGCGAAGTACACTACGCCTTGTCGATGTTGGAGTGGGCTCGGGGTCGCGGTTTGACATTCCCTTGGTAAGACGCTATCTTACCTATATGAACACGAGGCTATCTTCCAAGGGACAAGTTGTACTACCTGCGGAGCTACGCGCGCAGGATCAGATCCGTCCCGGGCAGCTATTTTCGATTGAGCGCATTGAGGCGGGCCAGTATCTCCTTAAGAAAACGACTAAAATCGGCGACGGCAGTTTAGCCCAATGGCTGCTGGCATGTCCTGAAAAAGGGTGGTTTCAGCCGCTGGAATCAGAATCGACGGACACTCTAGCTCCCGGATAGCCGTGAAATACCTGGTCGATGCCGACGTGCTCAGCGAGACCACGAAGCCGGCCCCCGCGGCGCAGGTGGTTGAATGGTTGCGGGCGAATGATCGTGACCTCGCCGTAAACCCAGTTATTTTGGGCGAGCTGGAGTACGGAATTCTGTTGCTCCCCGCGGGACACCGCCGCCGACGCCTGATGGAATGGTTCGAGAGTGGCGCGGCGAGTCTGAATGTGGTCGAAATCGATTTAGATACGACGGCCATTTGGGCCAAGCTTCTTGCCGAGCTGCGACGCAAAGGTCGGATGATGCCGGTTAAAGATAGCCTCATCGCGGCGAGCGCGAAGCAGCATGGATTAGCAGTGGCAACGCGGAACGTGGCGGACTACCGAGCTGCGGGAGTGCGAATCGTGAATCCGTTCAAACGCATTAGCTAAGCGATTTGTGTGCAGGAGCCAGCGTATGCGGTACGGAGAACTACAATCGGATGCCAGAGAGCAATAACCGACTGTCACCCTCCAAAATAGAGTCATAGATAGCGCATTGCCCATTTAACGTTGGTCCCCCTCAAATGGAGCGCATCCTACTTCGCCAATGGCGTGATTCCGACCTCGAACCATTCGCCGCAATGAACGCTGACGCCGAGGTCATGCGCTACTTCCCCGCCGTTAAGACTCGGGAGGAGAGCGCAATCGCCATGTCTCATTACCGTGCCTTGATCGAAGAGCGCGGTTGGGGATTTTGGGCGTTGGATGTGGGCGATGTGTTCGCCGGCTTCGTCGGGCTGGCGATTCCCGGCTTCGAGGCGCCTTTTGCGCCGTGCGTTGAAGTGGGATGGCGGCTGCGCCGCGAGTACTGGGGACGAAGCATCGCGTATCGGGCGGCGCTCGAAGCGCTCGTATATGGCTTTGAAATATTGAAACTGCCGGAAATCGTTTCGTTCACCGCGGCCACGAATCTGCGTTCACGTCGATTAATGGAGCGACTCGCATTCGTTCACGATGCAGCGAGTGACTTCGAACACCCGTCGATTCCGGAAGGGCACGAATTGCGGCCTCACGTGCTGTATCGCAAGCGGGCTTGATAAGTGCGGCGAGAAATGTTTCTATTAGCCGTCCTGTGACAGATTTTTTGCGAATTGCACGCCACTAAATTTGATGCGAAACGAAGCCTCACCTTCGGCCCCGGCAGAACCTGGTTTTCGTCAGAACCGCTGGCGTCATTTGATTGTGTGGGACGGCCTGCTGCCGTTGGCGGTTGCCACGATCCCGTGGATCGCGGCGCGGATCTTCCCGAGGAACGACATCGCCGAGATCAGTTCGGTCGTGCTCGTGCCGATCGTTGCGGCGCTCATCCGCGCGGTGCTCGGGTATCGGCAGATTTACGGCAAGTTTCAGGACGAGTTAACCGCCAAGCGACAAGTTGTTCTGGCGGTTGCAATCATTATCTTAATGCTCTTCGAAGGATGTGCGGCCAGCCTGGCATTTGCCAAAGGAGCGCCGCGAACGGCGTGGATTTATCCGCTTGCGCTGTTCGCGTGCTACTTGGTTGCAATCGGCATTGCGTTTAGTCGTGGTCCAGCTAGATGGGAAGTTGATTGAGCACCGTCTTATCTTTGATGGATTGTCGCTTCGCGACCAACGCCTCCTACCTTACCGACGAAAAGTAGTGCGAATACTATGCAGCAATCGATCGCTCTCGTCTCACTGGTCGTCCCCGATTACGACGACGCGCTTGCATTCTACGTGGGTGTGCTGGGATTTCGGTTGGTTGAAGATTCACCGATGCCGGCCCAGAACAAGCGATGGGTCGTCGTTGCACCGCCCGGATCGATCGGCACAAAACTGCTGCTGGCGCGGGCGGCCAATGCGGAACAGGCTTCGCGCATCGGCAATCAAACGGGTGGTCGTGTGTTTTTGTTTCTGCATACGGATGACTTCGAGCGTGACTATCGCGCGCTCAAAGCGAAGGGCGTCGACTTCGCCCGCGAGCGGTCGGAAGAAGCGTACGGAACGGTGGCCGTGTTTCGCGATCCGTGGGGAAATCTTTGGGATTTGATCCAGCCCTCCGCGTAGCAATTAGTCCGCAGATGCGCAGTTGTTCACAAATTGTTGGTCGAGCCGCGAGCCAACGTGCGGCCGTTCGGACATCGTCCTTATCTGCGTAAATCTCCGCCATCTGCGGACTATCTTCCGTTTGGTTAATTGCGTCGGGGCAGCATCCGCTTTTCACCGCTGCTCGCTGGTGCGACAATACGGCCGTCAGGCGATGTTCACCGAACCTACGGAGCAAGATCATGGCAGGCAAAACGTATCGTGCCGTTCAAGTTACGAAGCCAGGACAATTGGACTTGGTCGAACGGGAACTCGTCGCGCCGGCGAAAGGCATGGTGCGAATTAAGGTCGAGTCGTGCGGCGTCTGTCATTCGGATTCGCTCACGTACGGCGGGCAGTTTCCCGGGTTAACGCTGCCACGTGTGCCCGGGCATGAGGTGGCGGGTGTCATCGACGCTGTCGGCGCGGATGTGCCGCGGTGGAAAGCCGGGCAGCGCGTCGGCGTGGGTTGGAACGGCGGCTACTGCGGGCACTGCAACCATTGTCGACGCGGCGAGTTTTTTGCTTGCGATGAGTCGCAAGTGACGGGCATTCATTTCGACGGCGGATATGCCGAGTACATGACCGCACCGGCGAGCGCGGTGGCCGCAATGCCCGACAAACTCAAACCTACTGATGCGGCTCCGCTGTTGTGCGCGGGGCTCACTACGTTCAACGCGCTACGGAACAGCGGTGCGAGGCCCGGCGATGTCGTGGCCGTACTCGGCCTCGGCGGCCTCGGTCACCTGGGCGTGCAGTACGCCGCGAAGATGGGTTTTCTCACGGTCGGCATCGCACGCGGCACAGACAAAGAGAAGCTAGCGCGAGATTTGGGTGCTGACCAATATATCGATAGCACCGCTCAGGACCCCGCCGCCGAACTGCAAAAGCTGGGCGGCGCGAAAGCGATTTTAGCGACCGCCACAAGCGGCGATGCGATGAGTGCCGTCGAAGGCGGCCTCGCCATCAACGGAACCATGCTCGTGATCGGTGCCGTACCATCGATGCAGGTGTCGCCACTGTTTTTGCTGACGGGTTGCCGCTCGGTCAAAGGCTGGTACTCCGGCACATCGATCGACTCGGAAGATACGCTCACGTTCAGCGCCCGCACCGGCGTGCGATCGATGAACGAAGTCTACCCGCTCGAAAAAGCCCAAGCGGGCTTCGAGCGGATGATGAGCGGCAAGGCGCGTTTCCGCGTCGTACTCGAAATGAACAAATAAAAATGAATCGATCCGATTTCCTAGCTCACTTCGTGTGGCGCTGTCAGAACGATTTCAGTTACTTGCCGCCCGCCGAGGGCGCAGTCGAGCAGGTGCTCGCTGCGGCAATCGATGGCGTCGATTTCGATACTTATCGCTCGCAGTTTGAGGCATTCTTTGCCCTTATCACTAAAGCGGCCACCGAAGGCCTGTGGGGCGGCGAGTTGAAAAAGAACCCGCTGCTCACCGGCCTCGCGAATTTGCCGTCCGAGGAGCGCGCGAAACACGTCGTCGTCGCGGTGCAGGTTCTTTCGTGGCTGCACGAAATTCAAGCCTGGTCGCAAGACCGCCTGCCGCGCTGCCAGATCGCGCGCATCGCTGCATGCTGGACGATTCATCTCATTGGCAAGTTCAAGGGTTATCCGCCGGAGCAGCTCACCGCGCTCGTCCGGGCGTCGGCGGGCTTCGCCAGTATGGACGCCAGTGAAATGTCGGCCCGCTCGAAGGTGCTGAGAATCCTAGCCTCGCATGCCAAGGAGCTTCCGCGAGATGCCGACACGCGAGCGGCGCTCGACAAGTTCTTGGAGAACGTGCAGCAAGATAAGGCGCTAAGCCAGGCCGATCAGAAGGCGGTCGAAAAGCTGAGCGTGATCGTGTCCGGTGAAGAATCGGCACCCAAGAAAACCGCGGCCAATGAAAAATCGAAGCCGAAGCCTGCCCAGAAAAAGGCGATTCGAGAATCCGATCTATTCTGGGAGCTCCCCGCCGAATCGGAGCTGCGGGCCGCCATCACACCCGATCCGCCGCAACCGAAAAAGCATGCCACCGTGCGATTGACCCACGCCAATCCTTACGGCCCCTTCGACGGAGCGCGATTGTTCGTCCGTATCGGCGATCTCGAAAACCCCACCGATCAAAGTGACGAAAACTCCGTGACAGACTGGATCGCCTGCGCGCTGGTCGAAGAACTAGTGCATGTAGATGGCCGAGAAATCCCGCGCGCGGAAGCAAAAGCAACTTTCACAGACGAAGTGCCGTGGACCGGTACGTACGAAGCCCAGCTCAAGGTGCCGACCGATGCGTGCTCGATCGAAATCAAGGTGATAAGTGAACACCCAGAAGTGCCGTACTTCATCGTGCTGTCCGATTGGAGCTTGAATCCGGAGTAAGCGGCAGAAGCTACCCACCCACCCGCTAACTGTGCTTCGCCGCTCGAATGTAATTCACCGGAATGTACGACGCTCGCGAAGTATTTGTAAGAGTTTCGCAGCCCATTACTCCAAACCCGCGGCGTTCGAGCAATTCGCAAAGCTCGCGTTCGCCGATCACATTTCGGCCGAATCGCCGCGGCGGGCGCACTCGATACCCACGCCGCCCCTCGTGAACGACGCGGAATAAGCATCGCAGTCGATTAGGTATCGTGAGCGCCATGACATCAAGGTTCACAATCAGCAGCCGGCCGCCCGGCTTCAGGATGCGGCGAATTTCGGCGATCGTTCGCTCGTGATCGGTAAAATGCAGCACGAGACTCAAAAACGCCGTGTGGAATGAATCGTCTTCGAGCGTCGAGTTCTCGCAGTCCTCGATTTGAAACAAAACGTTCGACGCGCCCACATTCTCTTCAGCGAGTGTCAGCATGCCGGGCGAATAATCGGTCGCCAGGACGCTCGACGCATTGCGGGCAAGCGCGTTGGTGAAGAATCCGCTCCCGCAGCCGAATTCGACGACACTCCCTAGCGCCTGCTCGTTTTCAACAAGCTCTCGCACCTTGGAGCGCGTATCGGGCCCAACCTGCAACTCGACCACGCGATCGTAGTCGGGCGCAGCTTGGGTCCAGAAATCGATCAGCTCGTTAGACACGCGTCGGCCGCTCGTTACCGCAGTGATATCTTCACCGTGCGGCCCGTCGTGTCGAAATCTAATTTCTCTTCGCGAGCAAGCCACCCAATTGCGGCGGCCACAACGTCCGCAGGCGCTTTGACTTCCTTCTTGATGGTCACCAACGTCGCCGGACCCTTCCGCGAAAGCGCGCCCCACACATCGCCCGCCACGTGACCAATCTCGATGCCTGTCAGCGCGCCAACTTCGCGTTTCACAACGGGCGCTGACTTGGAAGCCTTAATCCGCTTAGCTGTTGGCGGCGCATCGGCCGGGGGCGTCGTCGCTTCCGTCTCGAGAAGTCGCTCGCGCGCCGTGTCCACGGTTTTCGCAGGCTTCGATGCAATGACTCGCGGCTTTGCGACTTTGGTCGATTTTGCAGGTTTCTTTTTTGCCATAGCACTGTTATTGAACCGCTCTGGCAGCGAATAGGAAAGGGGGGCGACCGCGATAAATTGACCCTTCACGCCGCCCAGTGCTAGCCACCAAGGGCTTTGTAGCATTTCACGCCAAACGTATATACTGCCCGTGCAGGAAGCGAACGGGCATTACAAACATGAGTTACCTTGTGAACACGCGTTGGGGAGGCAGCGAGCCGACGCCCTCCGTCGATCGCATGCGCGACGTGCTCGCGGAGCTGGATGTTGATGACGATGAGCATCCGAACGTTTCACTGACGCACGAGTCGGAGTGGACGCTATCGGCCTTCCCGGACGGACTCGTGATTTGTGAAAACGCCGAGCTCGATGTCGCGCAGCACATGCTCCACGTAAGCCGGTCGAAAGGTTTGGAGATGTGGACGAAGCTCGCCGAAGGCCAAATCGAGGCGATTGAGCAGGAGCCGTGGCTGGCAGGATACGGTTGAATTAGATGAATCGCCGCCGCGATCGAAACCGCTTGAAAAGTAAAATTTGACACCATCGCGACGATCAGCTAATTTAAGCTCAAACCTAAACGTTTCACCTCACCGATAGTCTCGAGCCACTGACAAACGCCGCAAATTGAGCCGTGATGCCGACCCCTTGGGTCGTCCTGTCGCGCTCAGTTTGCGGCGTTTGTTTGCGCCTTCTCATCTACTTTCTCAACTATGAATCGATTTCCCCGCGCTCATGCGTCGATTCTGGCTGCAGCAACGCTTGTAAGTTGGCTCGCCGGATGGTCCGCCACCAGTCAGGCCGATTTATTCGGACTCGAAGGCAGCAAGCATCAAATCCTTCGCCTCGACCCGACCACCGGCGACACGCTCGGCGTGTTCGCCGATCTCAACGGCATCGTCCAGAATTATGCGTTCGATATGACCTTCGGGCCGGACAACAACCTCTATGTTGCCGACTACGGACACCGACAAATTTTGCGTTTCAACGGCAGCTCGGGCGCCTACCTGGATGTATATGCCACTACGTATGATCTGCCAACCAGTGTCTCGTTCGACACGACCGGCAACCTGTATGTCGGCACTCCCAACGAAGTCGAGAAGTTCGCGCCCGGCACTGGCGCGCCCTTAGGCAATCTATTCACCGCGGCGATTGACCACTCTTATAAGGACGCCCGCATTGGCCCCGACGGCTTGCTTTACCTTCTCGACTATCACCCGAATACCTCGGATTTAGTGCGATTTAACCCCGACACCGGGGCCAGGATCGACACTTTCATTTCCGGCCGCGTCTACGACGGCCCCACGGACTATACCTTCGGCGCGAATGGCGAAGTCTATTTCGCAGATTGGAGTCTCGGCGAGCTTTTTCGCTACGCTGGCACATCGCAAACATCCGTCGACAGCCTGTCTCCGCTGATCACAGATCAAGTATTCGTGCCTCTCGACTACTTGACGTACGCACCCGATGGCTCGCTACTGGGCGTGAACGTCACGGGCAGCATCCCGGACTGGTTTATCCAGAAGTATGATGCCGCGACCGGCAAATTAATTGCGAACTTTCAAAAAGGGGAGTTCGAGGCGTTCGTTTTTTCAGCCGCCGTGCCGGAGCCGTCGGCAGGCCTGTTGGTACTCCTAACGCTTCTGCCCGCGCTCATTCATCGACGGCGACCCTAATGGAAGGGCAGCGTCAGGATTGCTGCTGCACACGCAAATTGTTTTGCTCGTGCTTAATGCCTGTAACATCCTCGGCAATGTCTTCCGCCATGCCCTGTGCCGAGGTGCGGCCGCGAGCGTTGGAGCGGCACTTCCTGCCCGGAACCGAAGAAACCTTTCCCTTGAAAGCCGTGTGGCAGTTGCGCGGCGCGATATTCGTCCACGTTCTCGCCGAGATTCGACTGCGAAACCGAATCACGGCGGCCGCGCACTTCGTCCCGTCGTGCTTCCTCATAAGGGCTATAAGCCCGATCGTTGCTGTCGCTCGATCGTTGACCGCGTTGACCGTTTTCCTCTCGTCTGCCACGCCGTTCGTGTCGCTCGCCTGATGAATGGGAATGCCTGGACATGTTCCACCTCGTTAAATCGCATAAGATAGGACGACGGCAGAACACGCCTGCCGTCGAGTGAAGTGCTAAGACACAACGGCGGCAAAACGTGTGTCCGAATGCGCGCGAATGACTCGCCGCCACGCCGGCCGGCCATGGAGGTCTAAACCAGACCCACCCGATCGATTACAAAAAGCCGGCCACCGCGGCCCCGGGGCATCTGTTGTTCGGCGGGCCAAGAGCGCATATCTTGATTGCATTCCGCGACACTTGAACCGTCATCAACTCGGAGATCATGAATGTCTTACCGTAGGTTGCAATGGGCCACTTCGTACGGGTTGATCTTCGCTTTCGCGGCTGTGGCACATAGTGCCGATAGCTGGCCAACTTTCCGCGGCCCGCAGCGAACGGGCGTCTCGCCAGACACAGGCCTGCTGACCGAATGGCCCGAGGGTGGCCCGAAGCTCGTTTGGAAAACCGCCGGCGCCGGCCGCGGCTACTCGAGTCTCGCAATCGTCGATGGCAAGATTTATACCCTCGGCGACGCACCTTCCACCGCCGACGACAAAGACGAGTATCTAATCTGCTTCAACCAGGCCGACGGCAAGCCATTGTGGAAAACGAAGACCGGCCCGGCCTACCACGAAGGCCAACCGAACTGGCAAAGTTCACGCAGCACCCCAACCGTCGACGGCGATCGCGTCTACGTCATCACGCCCAAAGGCATACTGATCTGCTGCAACACAACCGGTGAAGAAGTCTGGCGGCATGACCTCGTTAAAGATTTCGACGGCAAAAAGGCCGAGGGCTGGGGATACAGCGAATCGGTAACCATCGATGGCGACA
>DATBAY010000498.1:0-20792 GCA_036271295.1 Lacipirellulaceae bacterium
CTTGCCTGATATTCTCGGCTTCGTCTTCGGCGACTTCACGTCGCGTCTGGCGCTGTCTGTTTTTCAGTCCAGACAAATCATCAATTGGCGTCTCGCCCGGAATCGGCGCCCAATCGTTTTTCATTACGCCCAGATTCTACGCGTAGGGCCGGCCATAAGCTCATGCACGGTTTGCTTTATCATGGCAGCGATAGCCCCTTGCGCAACGGCTTGCGACTCAAGCGCCGAAGTCGCCTGGACCATGCTCACAAGTTTGCGGGCCTTTTCCATGGCAGCCTTTTCAAGAAAGTCCGCCGACGCATCGGTCGGTTGACCGTTGATAGAGACGCCCATGGCCTGAGCTACGACGCACACGTTCTGCAATGATGCGCCCTCGCCGTCATTAAACATCCGCTTGAGCGTTGCAATCGCTACGCCACTGCGCTCCGCGAGCAGTGCAAATGAAAGGTCAAGTTCTTTGCGTCGCTTACGTAAGATTTCGAGTATGTCAGCGGCCATCGGAGTAACCTTAAAAATCAATTACAAATGGGGCCGCGCTAATCCGTGCGCGAAATTCCCTTCCATGGGCAAGGATTGTATCGGATCATTATTGATGCCGTCTACACAGGAAATGGTATCATTTATGATACCGTTGTCAAGTGGCCACGGCAAAAATAAACCCGTAAGTCCGTACGGCATAGACGATTGCGCACAAAAATGGAAAATAAAAACTGGAACCCCTCATGAAGGGGGGTAACGCGACCAGCCTTTACGGCTGTCTATCCGCCCGCGCGATTGCCATAATTGCACTTAAAGCCCGATGGTCCAGCGTTGGCCAAATGGCAGTCAAGAATTCGAGGTCTTCGCAACGTGCGCCGGATTCTGCGCCGCCCTGGTCTGTAGTACCCGGTATTTCCCGCTGAATTCGCTGGTAGTGCTGGTCCTTTATCGCCCACATTTTCTTTGCATTTAGGTCGGCAGGACGCTCGACCTCGCGGCGTGGAGTACGCCTTAGTTGTCAATTGGGTGTAGTTCAGCGAGTTTTTGGAATTCGCGGAGCGTTGCGTTCCACGCGGTGGATAGTTCTTGCACCTTCGTGGGTTGAGCGCGGGCGAAGTCGATGTTTTCGGCGCGATCGTGCGCGAGGTCGAATAGTTCCCATGCGTCGCCTTTGGAAGAGACAAGCTTCCAGTCGCCCTGTCTTATCGCGCGGTTGCCGTCGTGGAACCACCAGAGAAAATCGCGGTCGATTTTCGCGTCGGTCGCAAACGTGGGCGATAAACTCTTACCGGGATTTGGCGGCAGTTTTTTTCCGTCGAATTCGGTTGGCCAAGCTCCGCCGGCGAGTGAAAGAATTGTCGGCGCGAGGTCGATGACGTGGCCCACGGCGCTGCGCAGCTCGCCCTTGGCTGAAATACCGGCGGGCCAGTGGGCGATGAGCGGCGTGGCGATGCCGCCTTCGTGGACCCAGGTTTTGTGACGGCGAAACGGCGTATTGGCGGCATTCGACCAACCGGGGCCCAGGCAGAGGTACGTGGCGGCGGAACCTGGCGGGGCTACGGGATCGTGGCCGTCGCCGCGGATCATGATTTCGGAGCTGGCGCCGTTATCTGAAAAGAACAGTACGAGGGTGTCGTCGTACGCTTTCATCGCGCGAAGCTGATCGACGAGGCGTGAGACCTCGTGGTCCATGCGCTCGATCATCGCCGCATGGATGGCCATTTTTTGGGCTTCGAATTGCCGTTGCTTGTCGGTCAACTCGTTCCAGGGCGTTTCGTGCCAGACTTCGAGATCGCCAAATTCTTTGTGAGCGCGGGCGTTTCGATAGGGTGAGCCAATTTTGGGCTCGAGCGGCGAGAGTTCGCCTGGAAGATGCAGCTTTTCTTCGATGCGTTGCCACCGCGCCCGGCGGATTTCGTCCCAACCGATGTTGTAGCGATCGGCTACGCCGGCGATGTCTTCCGGTGGCGCTTGCAGCGGGAAATGAGGGACGACGTACGCCACGTATTCAAAGAACGGCGAATCGGCATGCTGGGCATGGTGCTGCTTTAAAAATTCAACTGCACGATCTGTAATCGCGGTCGTCGAATAGTAGCCATCGCTTAGCTTGACGGGCGGAAGCGGTTCCCCATCGAGCGTGTGGTGTTTGGGCGAGAAATTGTGGTCGTAATCCAGGATCGCGTAGGAGCGCTCGAAGCCACATTTCACCGGCGTGCTATCGAGGTGCCACTTGCCGGAGTGGTACGAATGGTAGCCAAGCCGCTTCAAATATTCCGGGAGCAGATGCGCCCACTCGGGCCGCTTACGCGCTGCGCCTTTTGATGCACCGGGCAAATCGTCGAAGCCGACTTCCTGGGCGTAGTAGCCGGTGAGTAGCGCGGCACGCGTCGGCCAGCAGCGGGCCGTGTTGTAGAACTGCGTGTAGCGCAGGCCGTCGGCGGCGAGGGCGTCCAGCGTGGGCGTTTGCATTTCGCCGCCGTAGCAGCCGAGATCGGAAAAGCCCATGTCATCGGCGAGGATAATCAGAACGTTGGGGCGCGGTGCTGCTGCGAAAGCGGGCACGGCCAGCAGGACGAACGATATCAGTAATAACCACGAAAGCGACGAAAGGCCGCGAAAGGGAAGACGTTCGATGTGTTTATTGCTGGTGTGGCGCATCAGTCTTTCCAAAACAGTGATTCTTTAGGGGCCTTGTACGTGACGGCCATTTCCGGAGTCTCCACGAGGGCTTGATCGCGGAACAGCGATTCCACGCCGGCTAGCGTCATGCCCGATGTGAGCAGCGTCCGTTCGATCGGGTAGGGCGGCTTGTTCTCAAGCACCATTTGCTCGATGTAGTGGACCAGCGGATTGAAGAAGTCAGCCGTCGTCGCGCCATAATCGGGCATGGGCAAGTACATTTGGCAAGAGATGATGTCTCCGGTTTCGGAATTAAGGCCGGCGTAATTGAAATCGCGCCTTGGTAGCGGTAATGAGAACATCGTAGTCCTTAGGCCATCCCGGTGTTCGATCACGTAGGCGTAACAATCTGGAAAAACCTTGCGTGCCCACTCGAAACTTAGCGGTTCGGTGACATAGCCGTTTTCTTCGGGCAAATTGTGACTGCGTGCGAGCGCGGCGAGGATCAAGCGTTTGGTTGCATCGCGACCGGCAACGTAGTCCCACAGCTTTTCGCCTTTCAAGGCCTGTACGCTGCGGATGCCGACTTCGCCTCCCTTACGCCGCTCGGACATACACTGCGCGGTTTCGAGGCCGTGGAAATCGTAACTGTCCATTTTTCCGTAGCCGACGCAGACGCTCTCGGCGAGCGGTGTGTCGTAGGGCATATCGATGGCGGGCATTCGCCGTGTGACAGGCAGCGAGGAGCCGGCCATGAACGGAAAGTTCAAGCGCTTCGAATCGGAGACCATTTCGACGCATTCGGGCCAACTGGTCGAGAGGTGCTTGTCGTTGAAGATGGGTACGCAGCGGCCGCTCGACTCGAATACTTTGACCACTTGCTTGAACCATTTAAAACGCGGGTAAAGCACCTGGCCCATTTCGTTATGCGGATAGTTGCCGTGCTCGCCGATGATGATGACGCCGTCGACAGCGAGTTTCGAGCCGCCGAGTGTGAGTGCTTCTTCGATGGTGGCGTAGATCGGCACGTTGTGGCGTTTCGCGATGTTGCGAGCGAGGCCATTATCGGGAAATTGATCGATATAGATCGAGACAAGGTCTACCGCCGGTCGATGCCATCCACCGCCCCAGGCATAGCCGAGCAGCAGACGGTCGAGAAAATGCTGGGCGTGCGAAAGCTTGTAGACCGCCGTGGCGATGAACGCGATCTTCTTGCGGCTGGTGTCCGCCGCCCGAA
Organism: Lacipirellulaceae bacterium; assembly: GCA_036271295.1. Lineage (GTDB taxonomy): Bacteria > Planctomycetota > Planctomycetia > Pirellulales > Lacipirellulaceae > JABDGM01. The sequence goes on from DATBAY010000498.1 coordinate 3,836, forward strand.
GAGGGCTACAAAGCGATGCCGAGGCGGCCAGTGACGACGCAAGAAAGGATCGGCGTGTGAATCGATCTGCCATACAAGGAATCCGACGTGGGTTGGGCTGTAAATTCGCAACAAGAAGCCCTGGCTCGCTCGATCTTAACGCCCGGCGTGTCTCGAAACCACCAGCTAAGACAATGGGAGCGACTGAGCTGCTGGATTATCTTCGTAGAAAGTGCGCAAGGGATTGATGACGAACCAGGTCGTAACGGCAAGTAGGAAGGACGCCGCGTATACCGTAAAAAGGACGTTCCAGCCGAACGCGTTAAAGATGCGCGCGCCCACGTACGGTTGCAATGCGTTGCCAAGGCAGCCGATGTTGATAAACCCTGCGGCGACGCCGACGTAGCGGCCGCCAATGTCGACGATCGAGGCCCAGCTTGCGGCTTGACCGAAGTCATATGCTGCGGAGGCGATGCACATGCAGAGTGTGGCGCGGCCAGCCGTGTGCGCATAAGGAATTGCCAGCATCGCGGCGGCGGCAATAAGACAGCCGCCGATCGGGAAAATCGCGCGGCCGAAGCGGCGCCAGCCGGTTGCCTTTATTAAGGCGTCGCTCAGAATTCCGCCGGTGAAGCAAGCGATGCCGCCGCAGATCAAGGGGAGAGCTGTGAACCATTCCGAGCCTTGGAATGTGACGCCCTGCACTTCCTTCATGTAGCGTGGCATCCAGCTCATGAAGAATGACCAGCCGAACCCGCCGCAAACGTAGTAGATGGCGATTGCCCATAAGGATGACGAAGTGAACAGGCGCGCCCAGTGCCGCGCGTCCATGGGATGGTGGAATTCAGACATCCCGCGGCCCGTTTCAATGTGCTCCAGTTCGGCCGCGGAAACGGACGGCTTTCGCGCTGGGTCGTCGCGGAACCACCAAAAAAAGGCGCTGCACCAAAGCAGTCCGAACGCGCCGGATGCCGCAAATGCCAACCGCCAGGCGGGGACTCCGGCCAGCCAGCTTCCGAGCTGCGAAGTGCTCGAATGTTGGGCGGATTCGATGGCGCGTGTCATGGTGCCAAAGATGATGGGCGCGAAGGCGGCACCGAAGCGGGCGTCAGCCACAGCAGGCCGGCGGCCCTGGCGCGCTCGTTCACGGGGAACCAACGCGATTGCACACGTGCCATGTTCGGATACGCGCCGGCTTCGCCGACGCCGAACATAAAGCGGTAGGCGAACAGCGAGAGGAAGCCCGTCGCGGCTCCGGTGAGCGCCATGAAGAGAGACCAGGCGAGCACGATGCGGGTCAGAGTTAGCCGGGCGCCGAACTTATCCCCCATCCAGCCGCCCGGAATTTCGAAGAGTGCGTACGCGAACCAGAAAACGCCGAAGATGAGGCCCATCTGCTCGTCGGTGATCACGAGCGCCGACTGAATATCTTCCTGGGCCCGCACGATGCACTGGCGATCATAGTAGGTGAGAAACGAGAGCACGCACAAAAACGCCAGCACACGAAGGCGAATGCGACTCGAGCCTGCGCAGTGGGCTAACGGCGAAGCGGTGGGCGGCATTCGTGCCACACTAGCGATTGCCGATGTGGACCGCAACTCGTCGCCCCTAAGCTGTCGCGATTTGGCTGTCGCGATTTGATTGGGCGAAGACAAAGTAGTCCTCTCGCTCCGCGAGCGGAAATTCGTCTCGCGGAGCGAGACGCCCACTTTAATGAGCGACCGCAGCACGTTACTATGAGCCGTTTAAGCAGACGACGATGATTTCGGGAGCGGCGAATGGCTTCGATTGCAGCAGTCACGGGTATCGGCGATCAACGAACTGTCGCAGATCTTGAGCGGCTTACCGCTAACCCGCTGGTCGGCCGCATCGCGACAACTTCGGCGAAAACGCCCGTGAGCGGCACGATTCGCGCTTTGCAAACGGGCGAATTAAGGTCGGCGGCGGCGGTGGTCGAAGTCCTGCGATGGTTCGAATCCACGAACCTGACTCATCTGCTATGGTCCATTTCGGGGCGGGCGGATCTGGCTTCCGTCGATCTTCGCCGACTGACGCAAGTGGCGGCCGATTCCCAGGCGGGAATGCTGTACTCGGATTACTTCGACGAGAAGAGCGACGGCACGGTGGCGCTGCGTCCGCTCATTGATCACCAACTCGGCAGCGTGCGAGATGATTTTGATTTTGGTCATCTCGTGCTTCTGAGCCGCGCTGCCATACTGGGTTTAGCCGACACGATCGAATCGCAAAAAACGTCTGGCGAATATGGCGGTTGGTACGATCTTCGCCTCCGCGTGAGCGAGTGCGGGCCGATCGTGCATTTGAGCGAGCCTACGTACGTCGCGCGGGCCGCGGTGGAAATGTCGGACGAGACGGCGCATTTTAATTACGTCGACCCGCGCAATCGCAACTACCAGATCGAAATGGAAAGGGTCGCTACGGCCCACCTCCAGCGAATCGGCGCTTGGCTGCTCCCGGCAACGGGGAACCCGGTGCAAGATGACATCGCGTTTCCGGTCGAGTGCAGCGTTGTGATTCCCGTCCGCAACCGCGTAAAGACCGTAGGCGACGCCGTGAAGAGTGTGCTGTCGCAGAAAGCCGACTTTTCGTTCAACGTAATTGTCGTCGACAATCATTCGACAGACGGCACATTTGAATTGCTCAAAGAACTAGCTGCGAAAGATGATCGGCTCGTGCACTTGGTGCCGGAGCGCCACGACCTCGGCATCGGCGGTTGCTGGAGCGAGGCGGTTTTTTCCAAGTCGTGCGGGCGGTATGCCGTTCAGTTAGACAGCGATGACATCTATTCGGGCGATGACGTCCTCGCACGCGTCCTGGCAGTCTTCAAGCAGGAGAAATGCGCTGCAGTGGTGGGCTCGTACACGATTGTCGATTCACACCTGAAGCAAATTCCGCCGGGACTAATCGATCATCGCGAGTGGACGAACGAGAATGGGCACAACAACGTGATTCGCATCCATGGGCTCGGCGCGCCGCGGGCTTTTCACGTGCCGACGCTGCGTCAGTTCGGCTTTCCCAACACGAGTTACGGCGAAGACTACGCGGTTATGATTCGGCTGTGCCGCGAGTATCGCATTGGGCGGATTTACGATTCGCTGTATTGGTGCCGACGTTGGGAGGGAAACAGCGATCATGCGCTTCCGATTGAGACGCAAAATCGGTACGCGTTCTACAAGGACCGGCTGCGCTCGATCGAAGTCGCGGCGCGGCAGCAGCTTTCAGCCCGATGAGTTGGGAACAAATTCTTCAGAACGATCGTCCGGGCGAGCCGCTGCGGCAGCGGATTGATGCGTTGTTTGCGGAGCAGCGAGAAACGTGGCCAATGCTGCGCGATGGAGAAGCGTCGCTGGCACATCTGCAGCGAAAGACGCTGACCTCTGACGGCGCGACAGTCGTCGTACAAGTGAATCCGGCTCGGCGACGTTCAACGCTGGCAAAAACTGATGCGCAATCGGTCGCCGCGCGGCGGTGTTTCTTGTGTCCCGAGAACATGCCAGTCGAAGAACGCGGCGTGGCGTTCGAAAACCTCGTGATCATGCCCAACCCGTTTCCCGTACTGCCGCTGCATTGCACCATCGCGGCCCGCGAACATCGACCCCAGCAGATTGAGGGACAGGTCGGCAGGATGCTACGGCTAGCGGCAGAGATCGGTCCGAATTTGGCCGTATTTTATAACGGACCGCGGTGCGGAGCTTCGGCGCCTGATCACTTTCATTTTCAAGCCGCAGTAGCCAAGGAGATTCCTATTCTGGCGGGAGAACGCGGCCTGCCCATTGGTCGCTCGCTATTTGCGACAACAAACTTTGGCCGGCACATGATCGTCGCGCGAGGCGGTGATCTGATGATAGTCGAGCGCGCAATCGAAAGAGCATTCAATGCATTGCGCGAATTGCAGGAACCGGCCGACGAGCCAATGCTGAATTTGCTGGCATACCACGACGGCACGCACTACAAGGCGATACTTTTTCCTCGCCGCGCACATCGTCCGGCCTGCTACTTCGCGACCGGCCCGGACCAGCTTCTTATCAGTCCGGCCGTGCTCGAGATGGCCGGCGTCCTGGTGGCAACCGAGGCGGAGCATTTCGAGCGAATTGATGCCGAGATCGCTCGCGGCATCTATCAGGAAGTCAGCATCGGCGATGCGGATTTCGCGCGGCTGGCGGCAAAGATTATCTGACCGAGATGAGAGCAGTTTTTGCAACGGTGTTCCGATGGGTGCCTAGGGCAACGCCCTAGTTCTTCTAATACTCTGGGGCGTTGCCCCAGCTACAGCAAAGGCTGTTTAAGTACGGTCGTCCACAACCTCGCGCGGAACCGACGGATGGACCGCGATGAAGACTCCGCAGTGGGCATGCGACAGGACGTACGACATCCAATCTTGGGCGTCCGGTCCGCCAAACTTCCATGACGTGGAAGGAGCCGGCAACACGATCGCGTCGTAGCTCAAGTCGCGTGTGATTTGGATAATGTCGGGCCCAGTCTGCGGTCGATCGGAAACGAGGCTCATTTTTCGGCCGAGTTTTTCGGCCCATTCGCGATCTTTGTCGACGGCGTCGCTGCCGTTGCCGGGTTCCGACTCGAGAGGTACGGCACGAACGACGTCCAATTGCACGCCGCTGGAAACCATCGTGAGCAGCCACTCGAAAACGTCGCTGCTCGAGCGCGTGCCATCGTGCACGAACAGGAGCCGGCGGACGCCTACCCCCGCATCGCGCAGTTCCGCGACCGAACGAGCCTGCCGTTCGACATGCTTCGGAATTCGATTGCCGCCATCCAAGTCAAATGTGACGAGCCGATCTTGGCTGACAACGTGGACGGTCAGCCCCTGCGGTTGGCCCGAGTGCAGATTGATCCAATAGAACGCGATTTGGTCGAGTTGTTCCTCGGCCGTGTACTTATTTGACGCGCCGACGAAAATTTCTTGGCAGGGCAGATCCTTCGCCGTGTTAAGCACCGCGTGCAGCGGGTTGTTGGTAGGGACCAACAGCGGCGTCACCGGTTTACCAAGTTTTTCCGCATGATTGACGACCGCGGTCAGCAGTTGCTGATCGTAAACATCCATCGGGTGGTCCGTCGGCAGGCCGATTCCCTGCGGCTCGACTTTGGCGGTCATCACGACGACGTCGGTCGTCTGCGGATCGGTGTCGGCAAGCGCTTTATCGAGCATGAATAGATTGTGCGGCGAGCGAATCGCGACGAGCTTGCAGTAGCGTCGCTTGAGCCCAAGGTGCTCACGCGTCAGTGTCGTGATAGTTTCTTGATTGAACTGTTCGATGTGCTCGTGATGGTCAGTTCCGCGTTTTTTCCGGTGGATGGCTTCCGTCACCGTGAACACGGTAAGGAACGCACCTGCGAAGCAAATACCGGTCGTCGTCGCTACCGGCTTCGTGAAGATGTTCGCAATTGCGGACAAGAACATGATTAGAAAAACGAGCCCCAAACCAATCGGCAGGTAGATATCGCGGTAGTGAATATTGAGCGGCACGACGAAGTCGCGATGCCCGCGCATTTTGAAGCGCAACACTACCATCGACAACGTGTTGAACACGAAACTCCACACGACGCCGAAAGCGTACGCTTCGCCGAGCAAGATGACGTCGCCGCGGCTCGCGAGAATGGTAATGAGCTGCAAACCGGCGATCATAAAAAGCAGGCGGTAGTTCGTTCCATAGCGCGGGTGCGGCTTCAAAAACCAATCGGGCAACACGCCGTCTTCCGCCACGCGGCTGAGCACGCCGTTCGAGCCGACGATCGAAGTGTTCACAGCGCCCGACAGAATGAGGAAGCCCACGAACACGACGAAGGCATTCAGCAGCAAGAGCAGCCACACGGGGCCGAGCATATGCATCGCGAGGCCACCCATCCAATTGTCGTAGTAAGTGGTTAGCCGCTCTTTATCGGGCACAAGCATAACGGTGAGGAAGTTCATGCTGCCCGTGAGCAGCAGACTATAGGCGAAAACGATGAACCCGACTTTTTTGAAATTCTTAAGTTTGGGCGACTCCACCTCTCGATAAACCTGGGCGAGCGTTTCCTCGCCGCTCATTGCGAGGATCGAGTGGCCGAAGGCAATGAGAATGCCGATCATGCCTGCGAAGCTCCACCAGGTTGTCGGATGCCGAATCGGCTCTGCGATCTTGGGGAATTTTCCCAATGTGCCTAGCGGGTCTTGTTGGTCGCCGGTCACCGGATCGATGAGCGGCTTCGCATGATCTTCGACGTCGAATTTTTTCTCGAGATTTGGCCGCCACGATGGAATTGGGTTCTCGTGCCCCTTTACGCCGAGTGTGACGCCGCTCCAAATGAGCATGACGACGGCCATGATCGTGGTCGCGATCATGATCTTGAGCGCTTTGCCGCTCGACTCGTGAATGCCGAGCAGATTCTGATACAGGAAGTAAAGTGTTACGGTGCAGGCGATCGCGACGGAACCCCAGCACTTCAAACTGTCGCGTATCGAGTCATCGATATGAATGCCGAACAGGCGGCCGGCTGTTTCAAGCAGAAGCCCGATGATGTACTGGCCCGCGGACACACCGCTGATCGGTCCGGTGAGCACGTAATCGAACAGCAGCGCTGAGACAGCGGCCTTCGCCCAGAATCCGCCGAGCGCTTCCTTCACAATTCGGTACACGCCGCCACGTACAAACAGTGCGCAGCTTTCGATGTAGACGGCCCGCATTCCGTAGCTGAACAGCAATACTGCAAGTATAAACCAGGGCGCTGCTTTGCCGACTTCGCTTTCAACGATCGCGCCGATGTAGTAGACCGTGCTCGACATATCGCACAGCACGACCGCGGCTGTGCGCCAGAACGAAATGAACGTGAACATCACGCTGCTGACGACGACAACTTGCGCAGCGCGAGCGGCTGACCCGCCAGCCGGTTGGCCTTCCAAACCCGATGGTTCCATGTAAGCGACCTGGGACATTAAGTCCCGAGAAAACGTAGCGGCGCTTGGCGCTTGATGGATGACGGCGGGAAAACGTGCCTCGCAGGATTCGAGGCCATTTGCGAGCTATTTCGAATCCATCGGATTCGTGCGCATCGCTGCCGGTCATTCAGGAAAGCGGAAGTGCCTTTCAAATCGGCCCGGGCAACACACCCGAGCGGGCCGACGGGGTTAGCTGACGGGCTAGAGCTTGAAAGTACTCCGACTCGCGACGGCGAGTCTGCGCCCCGGCATTCGCGGCAGCAAGGCTGCGCGAAGGCAATGGTTCCCCCGTTTCCGCACCGCAGCGCGGAATTAGGCTACACGCACACAACTATAGATAGTGGCCTGTGGCGGCATCAAGGCCAGAGTGGCCAATTAGATGCCAAACGTCGCAGCTGCCGGGGGTTACGGCAATGCGACGAGGATTTTCCCGCCACTGGTTATTTGGGCAATTGTCCGCAATAATAGCGGTCGAAAGAGGGGGGACCGCCGTGAACCACCTGAGCCAGCTTGCCGCCGTCTTCGCGATCGTCGGCGGAGTAGGCCTGTTGGCGTTCAGCCGAAACATTGACCCAGCTGTTAGCAGCGCGGCGAACCCGGAGATCATGATGAACTCGATTGTGCGCGGCGAGCGGGGAATTGCCGCGTATGCCGCTGGTTGGGGCACCGCGTTGATCACGCCGGGTTCACTGACAATGGGCGGTGCCTTGGGTGAACAGCGCATTGAAGCTCCAAACCGCATCGCCTGAGAATCATAGAAACGACGCCGCACGATAAATTGTTCGATCGGCCCGCTTCGATCGCACCCGACTTCGCGAGACGCAGCAAATGCCTGACCTCATGAAAACTCGCGTCGCGTCGCTCAGCCCACGGCAGCGTCAAATCGTGCGGCTGACCAGCCTCGGTTGCACGAGTCACGAAATCGCGGCCGTTCTCGGTATGTCGCGGTGGACAGTGGAGAACCATCAGTTTCAGGCAAAAGAACGGCTGGGTGTCAGCAAGGCGGCGTTGCTTACGCGAGTTGCGATCAAATATAAGATCAGCCCGCTCAACGACGAGCTGAGCAAAGCGGAACTTCGCAAGCTGGCAAAGAAAAAACCGAAGTAGCTCGGGTATTCAAGGCCCTGAACTTTTCTTACCCAAGCTTCGCACTTTAACGACATCTTTGGTCTGGCGGCAGCCTGCCTCCCCTGCGATACTTCCGCCCCCGCCGCTAGCGTCGGCTGACGCGCTCAGCACAGACCGCGTCGCACACTGCGCTGGGTCCCGCTGCCGCAGCATCTCCCCACCCCACAACCGGAACGTTCTACCGATGCCCTTCCTTATTCGCTCTCAATCGACCCGTCGGAAGAGAAATCGCGACGCGTGGCAGCAAGTTGGCCTCGTCTCCGGATTCCTCGCTGGCCGGCACTTCGTCGGCGCGACCGATCTTCACTATGGCTACTGGTCGGATGGCGTCGAGCACACAATTCGGAATATGCCTCGTGCGCAGGAGGATTATTGCCGCTTCCTGCTCGAGCACATTCCGGCCGGGCACAAGAAAATCTTGGACGTCGGCTGCGGAGCGGGCGGCGTCGCGGAGCAACTCGTGGAGCGCGGCCATCAGGTCGATTGCGTCAGCCCAAGTGCATTTCTCAATAGCCAGGCGCGCGCTCGGCTCGGCGATCGCGCTCGAATCTTCGAATGCAAATATGAAGATTTCAACACCACGGAAACGTACGATGCCGTGCTGTTCTGCGAAAGCTTTCAATACATGGAGGTGGACCAGGCGCTCGAAAAGGTAATGGCTCAGCTTCGCCCGGGCGGCCAGCTCATTATTTCCGATTTCTTCCGTCTGGAGTCCGACGGCAAAAGTTCGATCGGCGGAGGTCACCGCCTCCCGTGGTTCCGCGGAGAACTCGCGCGCTATCCGTTCACGCAGCTCGAGGACATCGATATCACGGACCGTACGGCTCCTACGTTCACGGTCATCGACTCCGCGTTCACGCAAGTTTTGCAACCGATTTGGACGGAAATCGACGAAGCCGCGCTCGCCACGCACCCTTGGATTTTCAAGGGCGCGACGTGGTTCTTCCGCCGTAAGCTCAACAAAGTGAAAAACAAGTATTTCACGCACCAACGCAGCGCGGAAAACTTCAAACAACACAAGACTTACCGCTTGATGCGCTTCGAAAAGCGCTAGCGTCGCGCGATTCTTCGATGGGAGGGCGACGCTCCGGCTTAGCCGTCTGCGCCGAAAGCTCGGCGGGAGCCTCGCCCTCCCAAATCTGGAGTCGTTGATGCGCATTGAAAAGCGCTAGTCGGATGCCGCTAGAAGCGACATCGCCTCTTCGAAATGACGTTGCAGCAGCAAGAACTCTTTGCGGGTACCGCCGCGGTCCGGGTGCAAAACCTTCACCCGTTCGCGATATGCGTCGAGCACTTGCTCCGGCGTGCACGGCATTGTTAGCCCGAGCGCTTGAATGCAGCGGGGCGTGTCTCGGCGAATCCACTCGGGAAGCTCGACTCGATAGTGCGTGATCACGACGAGCGCCCGCCGCAGTGAGCGAAGGTAAGCGCGGATATCGAGCACCATGCAGGCGTAGCCGGCGGCTGCGATGCCGAAGATCAGCAAGATATAGCTGGCCGTAATCACCCCATCGACGCCGTCTGGCCAGTGGTACTCCGAGATGGCGGCGTCTGCAAGCATGCGGTGAAAGCGCGAGCCGAATGATTAGCTTCTGAACTTCCGCCATTCTACGCATTGATCGCAATCGCGACCAAATGCATTTCGGCGAACCATTGCCGTATACGCAAAGAGCGTGCAGCTACCAAATCGCCGGGAACAGCCGCCATCTCACGCGCGAAGCATAGTCGGCGTAGGCCGGATCCTGTAACAAGAAACGCTCTTCGCGAATGATTCGCAAAGTTTGCACGATCAAGTGCGCGCCGGCAAGACACAGGTTCCACACGCAGAAGTTCTGGACCAGCATCGCGAGATCGGAGATGCAGTAGCCGCAATACATGGGGTGCCGAACCAGGCGATACATGCCGCTAGTTTTGAGACCTCGATTCGCCGGAACAACACCCAGGCTGCGATTGAGTGTCAGCAGGGCAATCGTTGAGATTCCCTCACCCACACACTGAACGGCGAACCAGAACCAACTGTTTCGAGAAGCTGCCGGCACTAATAACAGCGGCAGCACGGTGGCGAGCGACGCGAGGCCCCAGTCGAACGGATTCCACGACACGGCCTTTGGCATGCGCCGACTGAACGACAATAAAACAACCACCAGGCTGAACAGCACGTAGAACAGGCTGCTCAACCGATTGGTTTGTTGGAAATCCAGAATGAACCGGTAGGCGAGCGCCGCAAAAAATGCGGCCAGCACCACATTGAAGGCAAATTCGCGACAGCGCTGCCAACGATGAGAATCGTCATCCATGAACTACGACGCGGCGGCTAACGTTTGGGGGGCGAGGCTGGCGAAGTCTCACTATCCGACGAAGGCGACGTTAAAGCATAGTACACTTTTTCCCACGAGAATCCCGGCTCCGATTCGTCGTTCGCGGAGGGCTGTGCCTGCGGGACCGGTTGCTCGGGCCGCACTGCCGCCGCCGTTGGCTTTAAGGGTTCCTTACTGGCCGGGCCCCGAACAGGAACACAAACGCGAAATCCGGTCGATTCCTCGCCTTTCGGATCACCTTTGGCGCGCCAAGTAACGCGTATGTCGTCGATGTTCGCCGTGGTAATGCTGCACCCGCGCAAAATAAATTTGCCGTGCTCTTCGCTGTCGAGGCACCACTCCGCCACATTGCCGAGCGCGTGCGTCATGCCGAGCTTATTAGCGCCCGCGAGCATGTTTTCAACGGGCACCGGACCGCCCTCGCCGCGCTCCAAGTGAGCACCGTAAAAAGTTCGACATCGCTCGCGCGTGGGAACTTCCTTTCCCCACGGGTATGGAAAGCCCGCATCATCCAGCCCGCGAACGGCGGATTCCCATTCAATTTCGGTGGGCAGCTGTCCGCCGGCCCATTTACAGAACAGCTCGGCTTGCTCGGGGGTCACATTCGCGACGGGTAGCTTATTCCGCACTGGATCGAGGTTGTGTGGTGTCGCCCATTTGCGCGAAGCGGTTTGCCAACGCGTGCCCGCGTTCGCATCCCCGACAGCCAGGGAAAATCGTTGGTACTGCGCGTTCGTGGTTTCGTGAAGCGCGATGTAATACGGCAGCGTGCATGTTACCGTTCGTTCTTTGAGCTCGAGCGGGCGGCGCTTATCGCCGGGCGCGCCGAACTTGTATTTCCCCGTTTTCACGAGGGCGAACTCCATTGGTTCGGTGTTAATCAACCGCTTGGAAAGGGCGCGGACGGGGAGTTGCGTCTCCGGATCCTCGGGTGCGTCTGGCCTCGCGACGAGTGTCGCGGGCAGAACGTACTTCGGCGATTGCGGTGGTTCCGGCTTGATCGGTTCTGGTTTAATTGGCTCAGGCGCCGGCGGCACCGGCTGTGGCAGCGGCTTGAGGTTAAACGCGATTTTGTTGCCGAGCGTTTTGATTTCATCCGCCGAGACGGTCCGCGAGATCGGCTCGAATTTGTCCGAAGTGATTTCGATCTGCAGCGGCTGGCCTACGGGGATTTTCTGGGTATACGAGCCGTTCGTGAGCGATTGCTTCTTACCGCCGACTTTCAGCTCAGCAGTCGCCGGCGTCACTTGAACGGTGACGTCGACCATCTTCACCTCGGGCTTGAACTCGACATTGAACTTGTTGCTTGTCGTCGAGATCTCGACATCGCGCGTTGCAGACTTGAACCCCTCCTTCTTAAGCGTCACCGAATGATGGCCCGGAGCGAAAAGATACTTGCCTTCCGGATTGGCAGTCACTGGTTTGTCGCCGACGATCACCTCGAGCCCTTCGGCGTCTGGCTTCACGTTGAACGACACGGGAATCATCGACGGTACTTCCGGCGTCGTGGTTTTCGCCTCTTCTTTCTTTGCGACTGGGGCGATCGCTTTCCCACCAAATGGATTTCCAAAGCTGAAAAAGAACGCGCCAAGAATGATCAGCGCGCACAGCGGATACAAAACGTACGGTTTGCCAATCTGGTAGTTCCACCAATCCTTACTGAAGCGCGGCGGCACCGGCTTGGCGGGGCTTTTCGTTTTGCTCCCCTTCGCAAAGGGTTTGGCCGAGGCCGTGGGGGTGCCGTAGCGCGGCATGGCCGGCTCCCCGCCGCCGACTGCCGGGCTAGGGCCTCGCGGGGTCACGGCTTGCGGCTCGGAGATCGTGCGCACGACTGCGGGGCCGTAGTCGCCGTTGGCTTCCACTGCCGCTCCTTCGACAATGCCATCGATTGGCACTGCGACGAGCGGGCGATCCGCTAATTCTTTGAGAACCGCGTGCGCCGATTGCGGCCGATCGGCAACGCGCTTCTTCAGCATGTGATCGAGCACATGCGCGAGGTCGTCCGGAATGTTTTTGATCAGCTTCTTTGCGGGCGGCAATTCATCGGGCGAGCTATGCCAGCGGAGCCACGCGATGTCGGCATCGATCGCGCCTTTTCCAGTGCCCGGGAATAAGGTATCGAACTGCGGTCCTTTAAGCAATTCGAGCGCCGTGAACCCCAAGCAATACAAATCGAGCGGCGGCCCGAAACCGCCAAACTCGGGCTTGATAAGTTCCGGGGCCAGATATTTCTTGCTGCCTTTGGGCGCGCGCAGCTCGCCACCCACGGCCGTTTGTTCGAATTCGCTCAGTTTCACCCGGCCGGCGTCGTTGATTAGCAAATTGGTTGGCCGCACCGTGCCGTGTACTTTATTCTTCTCGTGCAAGAAGGCGAGTGCTTCGAGCGTTTGTTTGAGCACGCTACGAACCAGATCGGGGTCGCTCGGTCCCGCGGCAATGATCGACGCCAGCGTGCCCTTCATGAGCTCCATGACGATCCAACCACGCTCTGGATCGACCGAATACACGCGCAGCACGTTGTCGTGTTCGAATTGGGCGAGGAATTGGGCTTCGCGCAGGAACCGCTCCCGCTGGCGCGGGTCGCGGCGACTATTTTCGTCGAGCTCCTTGATCGCCACTTCGCGGCCGAGCGACAGATCGTAGCTGCGGTAGACGACCGTATTCGATCCGCGGCCGAGCTCTTCGAACAGTTCGTACGCTGGATGCTGATTCATAACCTGCCCTGCCGTTCAACAGACAACGCGAACTGCGCGCGGGCCGAGCCGGCGCTTGGGAAATGCTTTGAGCCTTTGTAACATAATACGAAGAGAACTGTCTTACCCCCTCGGAACAATTAAACTGATTGCCCTAAGGGCTTCTGACTACTGCGTGGTATTGAAACGTCACCTTTATAATCAATACGGCGCAGTTGACGAACTGTTACACCCCCGCCGGATTGACGTGAAGTCGATTAGAAGTAGAGTTGGGCGGCGGGAACTTTAACTGAGGGCCAGCTTGGTTAGATCCCGAGCGGCTTACCGAAATATTTCTTCGCCTCACTGTCGCCGTACAGTTGTCCGAAGATAGTCGCGATCTTGCGACCTTTGACAATGTCCTTGCCGTTTACGCAGTCAACGATCCAATTGTAAAGGTAGGCCCCGGCTTGGTTTTCGAACTCCGGACTCTTCGGATACATGCAACAAGCCTTGAGAACCGTGGCCGCGGCCTGGTCGTCATGGGCCGCTTGGGCGATGCTTCGGTTGTAATAGATCATGCCAATCAGGCCCATCTTATCAAGCGGCTGATACTGCTTGTTGCTGAAGAGTAGCTTCTCAACTGGACCCGCTTCTGCCCACAGTTCGTCAAAGTTCTTTTCGTGTTCCTCCGGGTAGTAGATTAATCCGCTCGTAGGCTCGATAGAAACGTTGCCCATCCGCAGGAAAACATGTACTGGGGCATTTTCGGGAGTCATTTTGATCCCAAGTTGTTCCCCGACCGTAAAGTATATGACCGCAGAGGAAACACAATTGTAGGTTCCCTTGTTCAGAAGCGGCACGATCTCAAATTGGCCGTCTACATAACCACCGAGCAGCCAATGCTCTTGCAAGTAATGAGCAAGGACCGCGGCTTTGTCGGTGTCCTTCGTAAATCCCTTGAGCGTTTTCCTGGCGCCCTCGACGATCGTGTTGATTTTTTGGGTATATAGCTGACGCTGTTTCGGATCTTTAATTTTCGAAACAGTGAGCAGGGTATCGACCGTATCGCATTGCTCGGGGCGGCCGGCTGCGATCTTCTTGAAAATATCCAACTCGGGCTGCGTAATAATCGGGCCGCCGCGCTGATCCATCAACTTCGCTGCTTCCTGCAAGGCCGTGAGCGGTGCAGCATGCTTCTGAGCAAACTTAAAAATTCTTATTCCTGCGGCTGATGCTTGAGTGCCGACGAACACCAATAAGAACAGCCCGAGGAACGTCCGAGAAAGCAGTTTGGCAAACATAACGGCTGACCACTTAGCAAAGAGCTAAAAGAGGAACCTCCCCTGCGAGATTCTATTCCCCTCTACTCTTACGCTGAAATCGGCCCGTGTTACAGTTCGCTGGGGGAAATTGCAATTTCCATTGGCAATCAGAGCATCAAAGTCATAGTCGCGGATTTTTAGCCGCCAACCAATAGCAGTAAAGAGCGCCGCGAATCGCGACACGAGCAAAAAGAGAAACCTGAGGCTAATTTCCCTACGTCTAGCCCGGCGTTCGGATGAGTTGCCGCTCGCTCCATCACTTCTTTGATCGTCCCCGCGTGGCTAGCCCTGCTGCTCCCTAACACGCATCGTAGCAGCGGAGGAACCAGGTATCGAGCAGGTTTGGGCTCACCTTACGGTCAATCGTTCCTGGTTGCTCAGCGCGCGAGCCGCATCATCGCTTTGGTTTTGCTCGATGACATCGCCTGGAGTAATCCGTTGCCTGGGAGAGGACCAATCACCGACGTTTCGCGCAACCCAAGAGCAACCGCCGAACGCAACCACACCGAGCATCAACAGAAATCGTAGCCGCATGCGCGATTATTACCACAATCGATTAGCTAGCAGCAATAGTTAAGTTACCCCGAGCTTAGCCCTAGGATTTTGGAAGATGTGGCTTGCTGGTCGCTGGGTGAGCGTCGCGCTGTTCGGCTATCGATTAAATGGTGGCCGGCTGGAATGGGGCGAAGAGCCCGGCGTACGAACGCTAAAGAGAGTTTTCGATCGGAGAGTTCGCGGTGAGGTGTTACAATGGCAATCGGTAAATGCCGATTTCACCGCGGCGCCTCACGATTTTGGATCACTGACGAGCGATGGAATCCAAAGACATCTACGCCGAAACGGTCCGGCATTTTCTGCAGCCGGTGCTGCCGCTGTTGGATGATCCGTCGGTAACTGAAATTCTCATCAATGGCCATCGCACGGTCTATTTCGAGCGCGATGGCAAGCTGAATCATGCGAACCTGAGTTTTCCCAGCCCGGCCATGTTGATGGCAGCCGCGCGAAACATTGCCGAGTACACGGGCCGTTCGATCGACGACGACAACCACAGCATGGATGCCCGGCTGCCCGACGGCTCACGCGTGCATGTGATCGTGCCGCCGAGCGCCCGAAATGGGGTGTGCATTTCGATCCGCAAGTTTAAGAGGTCGACGTTCAATCTGGAATCGCTGGTGAAATCGGGCAGTATGTCCGACGAAGGCCGCGAGTTTCTCAGCTTGTGCGTGCTGCTCCACAAAAACATGGTCATCGCCGGCGGGACGGGCAGCGGCAAGACTTCGCTACTCAACGCGCTATCGACGGAAATTCCAGAGAACGAACGGATCGTCGTCATCGAAGACAGCTCGGAGCTGCAGCTCAATCAACCTCACACAGTTTATCTGGAAGCCCAGCCAGCGAAGCCCGATGGCACCGGTCGCGTGACGATTCGCGACCTGTTCGTAGATTCGCTCCGGATGCGGCCGGACCGAATCGTCGTCGGCGAAATCCGCCGCGGCGAGGCGCTCGACCTGGTTCAATCGATGATTTCCGGCCACTCGGGCGCTCTGACCACAGTCCACGCCACGACCGCCAATGACGCCGCTATCCGCCTGGAAACGCTCAGTCTGATGAGCGATGTCGCTCTGCCGGTGCATGTTGCGCGTACGCAAGTGGCTTCGGCGGTCCAGGTGATCGTGCAGATCAGCCGCTTTTTGGACGGCTCGCGCAAGATCCGCGGAATTACCGAGTGCCTCGGCTTAGACGATAAAGGAAACTACCGGTTCCAAGACATCTACCGTTTCGAGGCCGAAGGCCTGAATTCCGAAGGTCGGCTGTTGGGTGAATTACGACCCACCGGGGCGATTCCGACGTTTGCCGAAGAAGTGGCCCAAATGGGCTTTCAGGGCCGCGTAGATTTGACGCGGAAGCTCTTCGCGTAGGTCGGGCGTTCTAGCCTGACGAACTCCCCGCTGGCATGAAGTCGAACGCGTCATCCTGAAACCATGACCGTCATTTCCCGCCGTTTTTGGGATTTTGAACTTTTTTTGGTTGGGGCTGTAACGCGCCTCGAAACGCCCGTAAGAGACATTGTCGCAGGAGCCATGTCGGCTCCGGCCAGTCTCAAAACTACGAGGTTAAGGAGTTACGACCATGACCACGAACCTGATCAACACGATTCGCAAGTTCCACCGGGATGAAGAAGGCCTCGAAGCGCTGCAAGTTGTCATGATTATTGCCATCGCGGCGATGGTCATGGTCGCCTGTGCGACCGTCGGCAAGTCCGTTGTTGCCTGGATGAACCAGAAATGGACGGCGCTTCAAGGCACGAGCATCAGCTGAACCTAGTACTCGATTTCCAAAGGCGGCCCTAATTAGGGCCGCCTTTTTTGCGCGCTGTTCGGCGCCAAAAAAGATTTTCAAACATTTCGATTGCCGCGTGTAACGCCTGCCGGAACGGCCGTAATAGACGGTGTCGCGGGAACAACTCGAACCTGCCAAATCAAAACAACGTTTCTCGAAATTCTTAAAAAGGAGTCACGACCATGACCACGAACCTGATCAACACGATTCGCAAGTTCCACCGGGATGAAGAAGGCCTCGAAG
>DATBAY010000499.1:0-11387 GCA_036271295.1 Lacipirellulaceae bacterium
CGCAGCGACGATATCGACAGGCTTGTCACCGAAGGTCTCCCGGAAATCGACCCCGGCGCCAGCGATCTTTCGCTGGATCTCGATGACCTGCAAATGTCGTCCGACTTCGGTAGCTCCAAATCTGGCGCCGGCAAAAAATCGAAACCGGCAAAGCCCGATAGCGACCTCGATCTCGCCGCCGAAGAACTTGCGACCGAGCCGGCCAGCGATTTGAGCCTCGACGACGTCGACGAGCCCACCGTCGCCGGCCTCGATGAAGGCTCCGACGACGCGCTCGCCCTCGATAACGATGACTCGATCGATATCAACCAAGATTCAATCTTGCTCAGCGAAGCGGAGCTCGGCGCCATGGGCGGCCGTCCGCCTAGCACAATCATTGGCAAAGCCGAACTCGATTTGGACGCCGATCTGGACCTGTCCCCTAAGAATAAAGGCGCCGGCCCGTCGAGCGACGTCAAGCTCGCCCCCGAGTCTGGCATCTTGCCGATCGATCACGACGAACTGTCGCTCGATTTGCCCAGCCCCTCGGGCAGCTTCGAAGGCTTGGACGAACTCGAGGTCGATCTCGAAGCCGAATCCAGCCGCATCTTGTCGCCCGAGGACGTCGCCAAAGCCCAAAAGGCGGCAAAGTCCTCCGCCAAAGCCAAAAGCTCTGGCTTGAGTGACATCGATCTCGCACCGCTCGGTAGCGATCCTGCCATCGGCGCTTCCGATGTGAATGTCGGCAGCGGCGCGGGTAGCGGAGGAGCACTCTCCGGATTGTCCGCCCTCGAACTCGATGATGACGACGATGAGGTCCTTGGCGACGGCGGCGGCAGCGACGTCACCCTTTCCGGTCAAAGCAGCGGCATCAACATTATCTCGCCGTCCGATAGCGGACTGGCGCTCGACGAAGTGCCCCTCGATTTGAGCGGCTCCGCACCGATCGGCTCTTCGCTCGATCTCGGCTCGGCCGCCGAACTGTCTGGCATCTCCGGCAGCGCGTTGGGCTTGGGCGGCGCCGAATCCAGAGTCGGCGAGGACTTCCAGCTCACACCGCTCGGCGAAGACGATGGCGACGAGGAAAAAGACAGCTCGCAAGTCATCGCCCTCGACGAACTTTCCGAAGAAACCGCCGGCTCGCCAGTCACCAGCGGGCTCGGCGAAGGCCACATGCTCACGGAAGATTTCGCCATGGGCGGCCTCGCAACCGGCGGCGCGGCCCCCGTCGGCGTCATCCCGGCCGTCGACATGCCGTTCTCCATTTGGAACGTCATGGGTCTCGCCGGCTGCATGGTGTTGCTCGGCCTCTGCGGCATGATGACCTTCGACCTCCTCCGCAACATGTGGAGCTGGGGCGGCGTCAATACGATCAATAGCTCGCTACTCGAAGTGCTTAACCCATTTTTGGGTCGATAGTCGCACCGTGGCGTAATTTTGCAACCTGGCGAACGTACGTCGCACTCGATCGACTTTTTGCGCTGGCCGATTCCCGCCGGTTTCCGCGTTACCCCAGCGCCTGCTTTTCGCTATAATTTGCGGTAGTGGTCCGCTCCGCAGATGCAATTCGCGCATCTGGCGGCGGTCCCTCCCGCCTCCAGTATCCCTCTTTCTTCGCGGCGACTTGGCCGCTTCGGTTGCATGGCAGTAAGACTCAAACTGCATCGGTATCTTTTAGTCTTCATCGGACTTGCATCGTGCGTGGTCCAATTCGGTTGCGGCGAAACCGAACAAATCCATACGTATTCCGCGCCGAAGGAAGTGAAACCCGTCGTCACCGCGCCGTCACCGGAACAAAACGCTGGCGAGCCGACGGACCGCATGCTCGCCGCAATCTTACCCGTTGGCAACCAGGCCTACTTTTTCAAGACGGTCGGACCCATTGCCGCAGTCAGTAGTCACGAAAAGGAACTTCGCGCGTTTTTTACGAGCATTGAAATCGGAGGCGATGGCAAGCCTAAGTGGCAACTACCTTGCGACTGGAAAGAAGCGCCGGGCAACGAAGTCGTGATGTCCAAAATTATCCTGCCCTCAGAAGGTAAACCGCTAGAAATCAGCGTGACCGCCTTACCCTGGCGCGACGACCTGTTGGGCAACATCAATCGCTGGCGATCGCAAATGCACTTGCCGTCCATCACGGCGCGGCAACTCGGGGAAGACATCGAACAGACGAAAGCCGGCGACAAGCCAATCACGCTCGTCGATCTCCGCGGTCACTTCGGCAGTTCCGGCATGTCGCCGCCGTTCGCTGGCGCAGCCGCCGGCAAAGTGGGGCCGGGCAGCAGCGAACCTTCGAACCTTCCCGCCGGCCATCCGCCACTCGATTCCAACTCCAGTAATTTGCCCCCCGGTCATCCGGATATCGGCAACAACGGCACACCGCCACCATCGGCTCCCCCCACCGGACCGCCAATGGCCGATGTTGCAACACCCAAGTTCACCCCTCCCTCCGACTGGCGGGCCTTACCAGCCGGCGGCCTTCGCAAAGCTGCCTTTGCCGTTGGCGACGAACAACACCGTGCGCTGTTTACGCTGATCAGTTTTCCCGCGGTGGAAGGCCCGATGATTTCCGATCCGCTGCAAAACGTAAATCGCTGGCGCGGCGAAGTCGGCCTCGAGCCGGTCAAACCGGAAGAACTCGCAAAAGTCACCGAGTCGATCGACGTGGACGGTACATCCGCAACTTATGTCCCAGCAATTCCGGACGCTGCCAAATCACAAGCCAATACAGCCGAGCTGGCCGCGATGATCAAATATGGCGACCAAATGTGGTTCCTCAAGCTCAAAGGCGATCGCGATGTCGTCGTCGCTCAAGAGGCTGCATTCAAGAACTTTTTGAAGTCGTTACGTTTCGCGGGCGACCCTGGAGCTACCGATGGCCACAAGTGATCTGGCTCCGCCGCGCGGCCTTCTGAAATCCAGCGAGGCCAGGTCGCAAGCGACTGCCGCCCGCCTGACGTTCACCCGCGTCGTGTCGATACTTGCCTCGCTTCGCTTAACCGTTACTCTCTTCGCGCTCTCGATCATCCTGATATTCCTTGGCACGCTCGCGCAAAAAGACAACGACGTCTGGCGAGTCGTCAACGACACCTACTTCCGCGTCTGGTTCGCCCGCGTCGATTTCCAAGTCTTCGAACGCCTCGCCCAACTCTTCTTCAAATCCATCGAGTGGAATCTCACCGGCGGATTCTATTTCTTCGGCGGCAAAACACTCGGCCTGGCGTTGCTTGTCAACTTGCTCTCCGCTCATGCCATTCGCTTTAAGATTTCGGCAACCGGCAAACGACTCTATGTAGGTCTCGCCACCATCGTTGCTGGCGTGCTGATCACCTACGCCGTGATTCGCAGTGGCATGAATCAAGGCGTCGAAAGCGAGCTGACGCCCGTGTTCTGCGACTATCTCTGGCAAGGCTTTCGCGCGCTCCTGGCCGCCGCCACACTGGGCGGCGCGTATGTGCTGTTCTATTGGGGAACCGCGGCGTACCGCAAAATGATCGAATGGCGCGTGCTCCTTGTCCTCGACGTACTGCTCGCCATCCTCACCGTTTACCTGCTCGCCCATCCCGAAGCTCGCCTCGATAACTCGGGCATTCGCATCCTCTGGCAGCTTGTGAAAGGCTGCGCCGCCGGGTTCGCTTTGCTCGCCGGTTGCATCATGGTTTTCCGCAAGCGGGCTGGCATCGTGCTGCTGCATGGCGGGATCGCGCTGATGATGCTCACCGAGCTCTTCACCGCCGTGGCGGCGGTGGAATCGCAAATGCCGATCACCGACGGCGCTACCGCGAATTACTCCAGCGATATTCGTACCAGTGAGCTCGCCGTCATCGACCATTCGCCCGCTGATCACGACCAGGTCACCGTCATCCCCAAGAATCTTCTGGAAGCGAACGTCGGCTCGTCTTCCCGCGTCGATAGCCCGGAGCTGCCATTCACGATCCAAGTCCACAGCTGGCTCGAAAACTCCGATCTCCGCAGGGCAACCGAGAAAGACTCCAACCCAGCCACCGCTGGCCTCGGCAAAACGGAAGTCGCTCAGCCCGCCACCGCCGCGACGGGTATCGGCGAGTCGTCCGAAAAAGCCGATTTCCCATCTGCATACATCGAGCTGTTTTCGAAAACCGATGGCAAATCGCTCGGCACGTATCTCGTATCGCAGTTGTTCATGGACGGCAATCAACAGATGATCGACCAGCCCGTTGAGGTCGACGGACATAAGTACGATATCTCGCTCCGCTTTAAACGCATTTACCATCCTTTCTCCGTCACGCTCAAGAATTTCGACCTTAAACACTATGTTGGCACAAGCACGGCGAAGAACTATTCGTCGGAAGTAGAGTTCAAAGACCCCCGGTACAACGTCGATCGGGATGTTTCAATCTGGATGAACAATCCGCTCCGCTATTCCGGCACCACGTTCTATCAACAAAGTTACAACACCGACGCTCTAGGCAAGCCGACGGGCACGATCCTGCAGGTCGTCACGAATCCAAGCTGGATGACACCGTACGTCGCGTGCATGCTGGTCGGCATCGGCATGCTGGCCCACTTCGGAACCATGCTATTTCGGTTCCTCAGGCGCCGCACCGACGAAAACGAAACGCTCGTCAATGGTGCGGCTCAACCAGCGCTTCCAGCAGACAACTACCGCGCCCGCAAAAAAATGGCCACGACGGGCGGAGGGGGCGAAACCGCGTCCGCGTTAGCAAAATGGTTCCCGCTCGCTATTCTCCTCGTCTTCGCCGCGTATATCGCTGGCAACGCGCGGATGCCTCAATCCAAGCCGAGCGAAATGCAAATCTTCGAGTTCGGCAAGTTGCCGCTCGTTTACGAAGGCCGAGTCAAACCCTACGACACGCTGGCCCGCAACACGCTCCAAATCCTCTCCGGTCGGCAAGAACTCGCCGCGATCAACGATAAAGGCGAGATCGTGTCGCACCAGCCCGCCATCCGCTGGCTCCTCGATACGATCTCCGATGCCGAAGGCGCCAACGACGAACGCGTTTTCCGCGTCGAGAATCTCGACCTCCTCAATACGCTCGGCCTGTCACCGCGCCCACAGTTCTGGCGCTATTCTTACAACGAAATCACGGCCAAGAAAGCAACCGACACCAGCGATCCACTCATCAAAAGCGAGCTTGATCGGCAAATCAAACTGGCCAACGAAATGCCAGAGAAGCAGCGCCTGCTCTATCACACGAAAGTGTTGGAGTTGAATCGAAAGAAAAATCTCTACACGACGATCGCCATGGCGTTTCGTCCGCCGCCGCTGTCGGCCAATTCACAGCAGATGGCCGAAAGCTTGCAAGAAGCGCAAGAGGTAATCTCCGAGCTCAACAAGGCCAACGCGCCGCACGCCGTTCCGCCGGATGCCACGGATACGCAGTGGACTATCCTCATGCAGGCCGAGTTCGAATTCATCAAGAGCCAGGTCACCAAGGGCGCGCTCAACCCGGCCACGCCAGTGCTGTATTCCATGCTCTCCGGCTACCGCAGCGGCGACGTGGCGACCTTCAACAAAGCCGTCGCCGATTACCGCCAGCTCCTCACAAAGTACCAGCAATCGCTCGACGAAAACCGCAAGCAACTGCTCGACTCCGGCGTCGCCAAGTCCGAAATCATGTCCCTTTCGAAGTCCAACTTCGAAGTCTTCTTCAACCAGTTCAGTCCGTTTTACTACGCCGCCGTTCTGTACGTCTTCGCCTTTATTCTCGGCGTGTTTTCCTGGGTTGGTTGGACCGAGCCGCTGCGCCGCGCCTCCATTTGGCTGCTCTGGCTCACCTTCGCGCTGCATACATTCGCGCTCGTCGCCCGTGTCTACATTTCCGGTCGCCCGCCAATCACAAATCTCTACTGCACCGCCATCTTCATCGGCTGGGCTGGCGTCTTGCTTTCGCTCATTTTCGAATCGATTCAACGCCTCGGCCTCGGGAACATTGTCGCCTCGGTCTTCGGTTTCACGACGCTGCTCTTGGCTTACAACCTTTCGCTCGACGGCGACACCTTCATGGTTCTCCAAGCCGTGCTCGACACGCAATTCTGGCTCGCAACTCACGTCGTTGCGATCAATCTCGGCTATGCCGCCACTTATCTAGCCGGTGCTTGGGGTATCGCGTACATCTTCTGCAGTTATGTCTTCCGCGTTCTCGACAAAGACGGTAGCCGAGTGCTCCTCAGAGCCCTTTACGGCACGCTCTGCTTCGCCATCTTTTTCAGCTTCGTCGGCACCGTGCTCGGCGGACTCTGGGCCGACGACTCCTGGGGCCGCTTCTGGGGCTGGGACCCCAAAGAAAACGGCGCGCTCATGATCGTCCTCTGGAACGCCCTCGTGCTCCACGCCCGCTGGGGTGCGCTCGTAAAGGGCAGGGGACTCGCGATGCTCGCCGTCGCCGGCAACATAGTGACGACCTGGTCCTACTTTGGCGTCAATGAATACGGCGTCGGCCTGCACGCCTACGGCGCCTCAGAGAGCAGCACGGCCATGTGGCTCCTGACCTTCGCCGCCATCCAGGTCGCGGTTATCGCGCTCGCGGCGATGCCACAGCATTGGTTCGACCGCAGCGAATCAAAAACTACCCCCGCTGGGTAGCTGGATTCGCAAGAATTCGGCCCACACACTTAAGCCGTCCGCAGCGCAGTTTCCAGCTGCCGAATCGCGTCATCAACTTCGCACGTCTGATTCGCCACGCCAATCTGCGCCTGCTCAGCGATCAGCTTCTCGACCCGCTTATGGGCCGAAATCACCGTGCTGTGGCTGCTCCGCCCAAAGTACTCCCCGATCTCGCTCCACGGCGCGCGAGTGTATTTCCTCGCCAGCCACATTGCCAGCATCCGTGGCTCCGCCAGCGAGCGGCCCTTGCGCTCCGACCTTAATTGCGCCGGCTCAACCCCGAACACATCGCACACGACTTTCTGCACGTCCGCCAACCTCACATTGCGCGTGTTCTGTCGCACCAGCTCCGCCAGCCCGCGCTCCGCAAGTTGCGGCGTAATCGTTTCCCCAAACGCCACGCTCATCGCCCGCATCCGATGAATGGCCCCGCGCAGCTCGCGCGCTCCCGCGGTAATCTGCGTTGCCACCAGCGTGACAACTTCCTCCGCCAATTCGATGCCAGCCTCCGCCGCCAACCGCCTTGCGATCTCCTTCCGAGTCACAAATTCCGGCGACGCCATTTCGCACGTCAACCCGCCCGACAGGCGCGAGACCAGTTCCGGCCCCAACATCCGCAGCTCAGATAATCGCCGATCGCTCGCCACCACGATTTGGCGTCCATCCGCCATCAACGTATCGAGCGTATACAGCAATTCCTCGAGCGTGCGACGCTTGCCCGGAAAGAATTGCAGATCATCAATCGCCAGCAGGTCGGCCCCACGGCACTTTAGCCGAAAACTCGGCAACCCGCTGCCACGCAGTGCTTCGACAAACCCCGTCGTGAACTGCTCCGCCGTCAGATAAAGCACGGCGGCGCCAACTCGGGTCCGTCGATACTCCTGCAGAATGCCTCGCAGCAAGTGCGTCTTCCCGACACCCGTCGGGCCACACAGTATTAGTGGAGACGCCAACTGCCGGCCTCGGGCCGTCAACTCCGCTGCGCGAAAGGCGCACTCATTACTCGCCCCAACAACGAAATCCGCCAGGCTCACATTCCGTCGCACAGCCGCCGGTTCAGCAACTGCTTTCGAGCCGACGCGCATTTCAACTTCGCGACGCTGAACACCGCGAGCACTTGCGGCGGACTGCGCCGGGCCCGTCGACGCTTGCGAATCAGCTTCACTCGCTACGGCTGGCTCTGCATTGATCTCAAACTCGACTGTCGCGCCAGGTCCTGCAATTGCTGTCCAGCATTCGCGAACATCTTTCGCAAAGTGGGTGCGCAGCCACTCACAAACGAGCAAGTTCGTTGCCCGTACCGTGAGCGCGCCGCCGCACACGCACAACCGCGCCTGATCTCGGAACCACGTATCGAATCTTCGTTGGCCGATTCTCTCGGCCAGTTGCGTCGACAACGCCGCCGCGACCTCCGAATCTTCCATGACGACTTCCTGTGTGCTCCGTCGGCGCATATCTCAAGCGCTTCGCCGCCTTCATAGCGTCGAATTGGCGGCATCTGGTGCCGCCACGCACTTGGGAATCCTGCGCGAAACTGGAGAAAAGGCCGGCCTTGCGAGCCGCGTCGTCACCGACCGCAAACTCCGCCCAAGCCGCACCGCGATTAACTTCTTGCAACCCGTTTCGCAGTCAAATTCACGCTGTCACTTCATGAAATCTTCAACTGCGAGTCGCCGATTTTACGCCTGCTAGCATCGCTGTCAAAGGGGCTCTTTGAACAGGTATGGAAAGCGTGTCGATCGTCGTCGCGACTCACGCGCAAACTGCTGGCCGTTCTTGAGGTTGTGACTCATCGCCTACGATGAAAAAAAAACTACGAGGGCACACTTTCACGCGTGGAAAAAATGTTGGCGGCAAGTAGCGCTTCGGTTGAGCGCGAAAACGACGCGATTTTTTCAGCGTGTTCCGAGCGTCGGGAATCTGTCAACCAGCTAGGAGCAAATCCTCACCGCGATTTTGCGCGCATCCGTACATACACTTCGCGCAATTCCCAGACTTCAAAACCCGTCGCGCGATAAATATCCGCCGCCGGCTTGTTGGCCACATCAACGGCAACTAGCAATCGCTCCAGCCGCGCCCCACGCGTGAGCCACTGCGCATAGTGTGCGACCTGCCGACCCCAACCGCGTCCACGATACTCGGGCACGAGCCCCATATAAACCAGCTCGCGATGCCGTGCGCCGGGATGATCTGCCAAAATAAGCACCCCCACATCGTGCCCGCCATTCCGCACGAACGACCAATTCTCCGCTTTGAACGCACCCGTCGCCATGTAACCGTCGATCACGTCATTCATATCGCGCACTCCGTCGAGCGCCGTACAGTCCAGCGTGCCCTCATACGTCCTGTGCATCACGTCCGCCATCCGCCGCCGCTGATCCACCCGATATTCCTCAAACTCCACTTCGCACGGATCCGGCGCAACCAGCGGAAAACGCGCAGCTTCGCACGACAGATACACGAGGTCCGCCAAATGCCGAAATCCCGCGTCCTTCAGCAATCCCACCAACTGCTCGTCGGGCGCAACGAGCAGCGATTGAGTTAGATCCACGCCCTTCGCGTCGAGATCGTCAACGGCCGCCCGCGCCAACAACTGCGCAGTTTCAAAGTCTTCACCCGAAACCAATTGCGGCGGCCACAAAACTGCCACATTCCCGACCTGGCTCTGCCCCCAAGCTGCCCCGCAAAGCTGCTCGCCGCGTAGCGCAATAAAAAGAGATTCCAGCGCGGAATTTTCCCCTCCAGCGTTTTCGGAAAGAAGTGGCGATGCCATCTCACGCCGCTGGCTCGGCGCCAAATCGCACAGCACGATTGCAAACGCCTGCCCACGCAGCTCAGGCGGGCACCGAACAATACTCACGGCCGCAGATTGCATCCGCTCAATATAGCCGAGCTATCTTGGCTCGGCAGCAACAGAAAAATGCGCAGCTAAGCACCTATAACCGGCTCACCTGTACATCGCCCAAGGCCACTACTGCGGCCACCGCTTCGCCCGCAGCGCTCCATATTCATCCGGCGTCGCGTACCGCACCTGGTTCCAATAATTGCTCGCCGCCGAGTTCACCGAAGACGAGAGCCCGTTCGATGATTCCGCGTTCGCCACCGGTTGCTGCGGCACTGTCGCGCCGGCAACTTGCGGAATCTGTAACCCTGGCTCACGCGGCGGCAAGACTCGCGGCGACCCCGGCCGCGCCAGCTCCAAATCCACCGCCACACTCTGCTGCGGCGTTGCCGAATTCAACACCGCCTCCGGCTTCAGCTGTAACTCGCTATGCAGGCCCGCGCCATCGCGAACCTCAAACACCCGTTCGCCTGCCGGCGGCGGAATCTGCTGAAATTGGTACGTCTGCGTCATCAATTGAATCAGCGGCGTAGCGTCGCCCGTTTTGCCATGAAAAGAAATGTGCTGCGCTTGACCGCGATCATCAAAAAAATACGTCAGCGAGCCAACCAGCGATGTCATCTGCGTCCCCATTACTAACGGCACGCGAATCGCCAACAACCCCACGTCCGTCGGCCCCGTCGATTTCCGCGTCCAGTTCTGGCAAACCCATTCCTTTGTCACATCGAACCGCAGAACTTGCGCCGCCGACGTAAACTGCATACCGTCCATCGCAGAAATCGGCTGCGACACCACGCCGACCGTCGTCGCTCCGACTGTTGGCAGCCGCGTGAAACCGCCGCCGCTCGCCATGCTGACCGGCATCGCAGGCACCGAACTGGTCGAAGGCAACAATTGCGGTGCCGACGACCAAGACTGCGCCGTTGCAACGGTCGGCGAACTCCAAGCGCTACTCGTTGGAGCGCCCATACTCACAGGGCCGCTATTTGAAGTAAAACTCGAGCTTGAATAACTGGCGTAATTCGCCGGAGTTGAGATGCTCGACGAGCTCACCGCGCTCGGCGTCGTCGCCTTATGTTGCGACTGCGACGCCAGATACGGCACGCCTACCGAGGCTCCCAACAGCGAGGCTATCATAACAGGACGCGATGCCATCGTAGTTCACCTTTCGCGCAACCGCGATTTGCTCAACTTCGCATCCCTGCGCAGACCTAGGCATCTTCATTTTTCGACCGATCGGCGTCGCGAATCGCCCAACTCACGCAAATGACTCCCTGTAACGAGCTTGCCGATATCCACTGGCTAACCGGCAACGAGGCTCGCACGCTTCTCGCCGACCTTGCCGAGAATACGGCCCCTCTTCACACGACGATCGCCAAGCTCCGCCGGCAACTTTCCGCCGACCGCGCGCATTTGCTCGTTCTGCAAGCCGAGCTCCGCCGCCGCGCGACCGCAAAGTTTACCCACCCCGAAGAAATGTTCTTCACCCGCGTCGGCCTCGAGCAGTCCACCGACGAATGGATCGCCGCTTACAAAGCGAATCGCTTCAACAACCTCCGCGTCACAGACTACTGCTGCGGTATCGGCGGCGATCTCAGTGCGCTCGCGACTCAATCGGAGGCCACCGGCATCGACCACAACGCCGTCGCTGCCTACTTTGCCCACCTCAACGCCAAAACCGACGTTCGCTGCGACTCCGTCACCGCTTTCGAACTTGCCGATTACGACGCCTGGCACATCGATCCCGACCGCCGACCGACCGGCCAACGCTCGACATCGTTCGACCACTGCGATCCCGACCGCACCGCCATCGAGCAAATGCTCGCCCGCAACCCAAACGCCGCCGTCAAACTCGCCCCCGCCACCAAGCTTCCGCCCGAATGGCTCGAACGCTGCGAGCTCGAATGGATAAGCCGCGATGGCGAGTGCAAACAACTCGTCGCCTGGCACGGCAGCTTG
>DATBAY010000500.1:0-10348 GCA_036271295.1 Lacipirellulaceae bacterium
TGATACCGTACGTACACGCCGGAATCGTGATGGCTTCTAACCGGTTGTTCGCCAATTGATCTTCGCTCGTGCCATGATTGCGACGACTATCCAAATGCAGCGCCGTCGCATAAGGCAACGGCACGAGCTGATAGCCGCCGACGTGCACGAGAAGATCAACAATCGGCACCGGAAGGCTATCAACATCGAACACGGCGTCCGGCAACACGCCTGCGAACGCCGCTCGCTGTTCGGGCGATGCGGCCGCCACCGCCCGCAGCGCCACGTACATGTCTCGATCACGAAGATGGGCCGCACGATAATCGCCCGCCGCGGTTGTCGTCGCCGGCCGCAAACCGGCGAACCGCATTAAGCTCTCGGCGAGCAGCGCGCCGTTGGTTCCCTGCTCACCCAGCGACACGACTTTGCCACGCAAGATTTCAAGCGTCGGCTCTTTGCCTTTCAGCAGCTCGGGACGCACCAACAAATGCAACGGCTCGACGCCGAACTTCGCCACCTGCCGCACGTTCGGATGCGAGCCCGAGGGAAATCCGCCAAGCACCAGTCCGAGATCTAGCTCGCCTTGGTCCACGGCAGCGCAAGTGCTTTCGGAATTCAGCTCTCGCTTCGGTTCGAGCGTGATGCCGGCCTCGGTCATATCGCCACAAATCGAGCGCGCCATCTGCGACCGCAGCGGGCAAGCCTCGCCACCACTGAGCGAGAGATGAATCGGCGCCGTGCAGAATGCACACCAATAATTGAACGCGGCGAGGCCGACGAGCAAAACGCCGACCACGCCGATCGTGGCTTTCAACCAAGGATGCCTGGGCATTGCGACGAGCCCCAAGAGAATTCTGAAACGACAAGGGGCGAAACTGTAGCAATTGCTAGCGTAGCCGTCGATGCCGAATCGACCACGACATAAACCGTTTCTTATGTCGCTAGCTTGAGCTTCTGCTGCGACCGCTTCACCAGCAGTAAGCCAATGAACATTGCCGCCGCGAATTTGGGCAGATACGTGATGAAGAGCCATTGCACAGACGAACCGAAATTGAATCCAACCATGAACTGGCCTTCATTCGGTGCAAGCGCAACGTGGAAAGAAACCATGACAAATCCCGCGACAATCGCCAGGAGCGTGCACGCGGCGATTGGCCAGCGCCAATCCACCGCATTACGCCGCGCGGTTCTACAAAGTAGCATCGCGATCGACAGCGGCGGGATCACAATTACAAACCAGCTTACGGCAACCATCATGATCGCCTGAGACCAAAGATGATCCTTTGGTTCACCCCAATTGGCTTGTGAGAAACCAAACCAATGCTCCGTAACGTAGACCAATCCCATTCCAATCCACGTTATTCCCAGCAAAGTCGCGATCCAGCACGCGAGAAGAAATGGCACTGGCCCCAATACAAACGTCACGATTGGATGCCGACCCCAAAAGCTCCGCGCTCGAAACTGTTCGGCCGCAAAGATGGCGAGCTGCGTTGGCTCGCCGAGGCATTCTTGCAAATCATTCGCTTCGAAATCCAGCTTCCTTGCTGCACCCATGGAGGAACTCCTTTCCTCGAGTAAGTCGTTGTAATGATCGTCCAATTCACCAAGCAAACGCTCAATGTACGCCGGCGGCAAGCCGCGGCGTGCGAGTTCGGCGAGCAGCGCATCACGAGACGGCCGATTTGCCATGTTTCGCTCCTTGCAAAACCTGATCCACCGCACCCACGATGCTCCGCCACGCCGCTACGCGCGCCTGCAGCCGCTTCTTTCCGCTGGCCGTCAGGCGATACACCACCCTGCTCCTTCCACCAACCGTGTCGCGCCGGCTCGCCAAATCGCCGTCGCTCTCCAGTCGATGCAGAATCGGATAGATGCACCCTTCGCCGAACTCCAGCACCTGACCGCTCGATTCTTCGATCGCTCGCACAAGTTCGTAACCGTACATCGCCCGCCGGGCCAAAAGCTGCAATATGAGCAGTTCCGGCACGCCGTTCAGAAAATCAGGATTCGTTTGTTTGGCCATGGTGCGAGGTATACCTCGCAGTTCAATGTATTACAATGCCGGTTTGCTTTCGGCTGACTAAAAGATTTCGACAGGCTGTGCGGGCTATTTCTCGCTCGGCATCCAAAACGTGAGCTTATTGCCGAACGGATCGCCGATCGTCATTTCCCGCGCGCCCCACTCTTGATCCTGCACGCCGGGCCGCGCGTTTTTGTATTTCTTCGCCAGCAACAACTGTTGAAGTGCGTCGACGTCATCGCACTGAATTCGCAAATGCGTGCCGGGCGTACCGTCGCCAAAATGCTCCGAGAGATGAAGGACCACCGTGTCTTTGGAAACCCCCATATACAACGGCAAGCCCGGCTCAAAGCGATGTTCCCAATCCACTTTGAATTCCAAGAAATCCACATAAAAGTCGCGGGCCGTCGCTTCGTCGAACATCCGAAGTATTGGGGTCACCGGACCGAATTTCATAGCAAGCTCCTCGCGAAATGATCGTTGTAATGCCCGATCATTGTCGCCACGTTGGCCGCGCCCACAAGGCGCAAAAAAAGCCGCGGAAGCCTTGAGGGGACGAAGGCTTCCGCGGCGGCGAAGGGAGAATGCTCGGCGACGAGCCGAGTGGAGAATTGTGATGGCGACTAATGCACTCCGGATGCCAATTTCATTGAGGACCAACGCCGGCGAGCGATCCGTTTGGCTAACTCGTTGCGGCCCGGGCGATTACGCATTTCAGCGCCGAAGCAACGCCGGCCAGAACGGCGCTCGATGTGTTGAAATACCAACATCTGAAGCTCGACGCCGTTGTAAAATCTCCACAACGACCTGGTCGGCGAATTACGAAGAGTACGATTTTGCTGATTGCACCGAGCGGCGGTTATTTCAGCTTATCTTCCCAACCCAAGTCCAAAGCCGGTAGCGCATCGCTCGGAGCGAGCACGGCGTCGCGCAAACCCACGCCCACATCGACAAACCCCAAGTCGTTGTGATAGATATCTGGGTCGTACCCGCACTTGGGGAGCGACTTCGCCGTGAATGACTTGAGGGAGCCATCACGCCCGATGACTTGGATCGACTTGCCACGATGATTGAAAGTCGCGGGCGACGTCGACGTGTCGCAAACGTCCGCAATCAGTGGATCGAATTCTGGTTCATCTTCCGCTCCGGGACCACTGCGTGGGTAAACGTAATCATCCCCCACCTTCTGCGCGAGCCGAAAACCGTAGCAGGGCGAAACGTGCGCGAGCGTCCTCACAAGGCCGTCACGCGACAATCGCTGCATCTCTCCCTTCGTCGGAACCGGAAGCGCTTTACCCGTAGCACGCAACAAGTCGGCGGTATGCGATGCTGGACACACTAACAACACCGCGAGTCGCTCGGGCGCTTCATAGTCGCCTTCGATAAGCCGAGCGGCAATCATTCCCGTATTCTCGTTCGGCCGAACTTGGGGAAAAAAGCCGCCGTGATTGAGGGCGTAATTCGAATCTAAGACCCACAATTGATAGAGATTGTGCTGGCACGTTGTCCGCCGCGAGCAGTCGCGACTATTGATAAGCCCCGGAAACACGAGCATGCTCACGGCGAGAATGACGCCGCCAGCAACCGCCAAATCGGCAAGATTCCAACCCAACACACCGGCCGGGCGATCGCCCTCTTCCTGCCTTGCAGGATTCCGTAGCGCCGCTTCTAGCTCGTATTCATCGCTATCGACGACGCGCTCGGCAGTCCGGGCGGCCAAATTCCGCGGCGGCAGCGGATCCTCGCCCCCATCCGGACTTGTAGCAAAGCACTCGCGGAGATGCTCGAGCTCTTTCTGGAGCTCCGGATTATCCCGTAGCATGGCCCGTAGTTCGCGCCGTTCGTCGGCGTCGAGTTCGCCCAACAGATAGCGAATAAGCTGTTCGCGCATAACGCCCGCGTCTTGCGATTAGCCCCCGAACTCCCAAAAGAAGAGCCCGACCCCCAGTGAGAAGGACGAGCTCTTCGTCATGCTTCCGAGTTTAATACGCCGTTCCCCCGCCGAGAGTTTGCCCGGCAGGAAAAATTGGGCGATTTAAACAATTTTAATCGTTTTGCGGCAGGGACTGGTTATCTTCCCAGGCCTTACCGAGCCGTTTGACGGCCGAATGGAGCCGGCTTTTCACCGTTCCGACTGGCACTGCCAGTTCATCGGCCGCTTCGCGGTACTTCATACCGCGGAAGTAGACAAGTTTCACCGCCGATTGAAGCTGATCTGGCAGGGCGGCAACCGCCTTGCGGATCCATTCCTTCCGTTCGCCGGTTTCCAAATCGTTGACCGGTTCGCCTTCGCGGCCGCTCAATACGTCGACCAGCGAACCGAGCTCATCGTGTTGAATGCGGTTCGGGCGATCCAGGCTGACCAACTTATGCCGGCGATTCCGGCGTTGGATGTCGATCGCCTGGTTCGTGGCGACCGTATATAGCCATGGCCGCACCTTCCGCGAATCATCGTACAGATTGCACTTCAGATGCACCTGCATGAACGTGGCTTGAAACGCATCCTCGGCCAAAACCTGATTATTCAGGAAGCGGCGGAGGTAATTATAAAGCTCTCGCTCGTACCGTTTGACCAACGTTTCGAACACCGACGGGCGACCGGTTACCCGGTACTCCAGCAGCAATTCCTCATCGGTCCAGGTGCCGAGCTCGGCATCGGATACAACCAATTTCGCGCGATCTTCCGTGTTCTCGATAGTCATCGATCCGAACCTCTATTCTAGAGAGTTCGACGCAAGCGGGAGAAGTTTTCCCTCTCCTCCCTCGTCAGGAATAGTGACCATTGACCCTTGCATTCTAACGTCTGCAAATCCTTGGGTCGCCGGTGGGGACAAGCAAAATGCCAAGAAAGCCGTTCTGGCCTCGTGCGGCATTCCACCGTCCCGAGTTTGACAAATCGCAAGTGATGTGCCGTATTACCTTATTGACTTTTCTGACCTACGGTGTGCAAACGCTTTAAATCGCATACCTGTACCGACTTAAGAATTCCGTCGATTTAGTGTCGGGTTAAGTTGGATAAGGTTTTTTGGGTAAATCGCCTGCCATTTTTGCATTCGTTACAAACGGACCTAGCTTGGCAGCGTTTCGTAATTGACCAAGCTAGTGATCGATTCTGCGGCAGAAACGTCACGGTGACCGACGGTTAACGGCTGCCAATCGGGCCGCTCGTAATAATGATGCCGGCGGGCTGTCTCGCCTTGCGGAAAAAGTCGGCCCGCCCGCCAATACCCGTTTTTCACTACTATATGTAGATGAGCCAAGTAGATCCCGCCGCTAACCCAGACGAGCAAACCCCCGAGCAGCGTGCCGAAGCTCGTCGCTATAACCACATTTCGCTCGCCTGCACACTGGTCGATATGGCAATTGACCTCGTTTACCTCGGGCTGATGGCCTTCGTCGTCGCCCGTCCACTGGACGCCTGGCTCGCCCGCTTCGCACCCCTCGCCGGTGAACAATCGACGCTCCGCCTCATCGCGCTGTTTTGCATCGTCATGCTGGGTCACATCCTGGTCTCGCTCCCGCTGTCGTTTTATTCCCACTATGTCGTCGAGCACCAATTCGGCCTCAGCAATCAGTCGCTTGCTCGCTGGGTGCGCAATTGGTCGCTGAGTAATGTGCTCACGATCGTGCTCGGCATCGTGCTCAACATCGGTTTGTTCTGGATCATCTGGCACACCGGCGCCTACTGGTGGCTGATCGCCGCCGCCGCATTTTTCGTGGTGAGTGTCGTCCTCGGCCAACTCGCGCCGGTGCTCATCGTGCCGCTCTTCTACAAGGTCGAACCAATCGACAACGCCGAACTCGACACGCGGATGAAAGAACTTGCAAAGGGAACCGGCCTCACGATTCAAGGCGTCTATCGACTCGGCCTGAGCGCCGATACGCAAAAAGCGAACGCGATGCTCGCCGGCCTCGGCAGCACGCGCCGCGTGTTGATGGGCGACACGCTCCTCGAAAAATTCACGTCGGACGAAATCGACGTCATCTTCGCGCACGAGCTCGGTCACCACGTCCACAAGCACATCCCCAAAATGATCGCCACCGGCGTGGTCGTGAGTCTCGTCGGTTTTTACCTCATCGATCGCGTCCTCGTGTGGTGGGCCGGCATCCCCAACGCCGCCGCCGCACCGGTCGCCAGCTTGCCGCTCGTCATGTTCACGCTCACTGCATTCTCGCTTCTGCTGTCGCCACTGCAGAACGCGATCAGCCGCTTCTACGAACGCCAATCCGATCGCTACGCCCTCACCCGCACGAGCAACCCCGGCGCCTACCGCTCGGCCTTCTGGAAACTGGCCCGGCTCAACAAGGCTGACACCGAACCCCACCGACTCGAAGTGATTATGCTGCATAGCCACCCGCCGATCAGCGAGCGGCTGGCGATGGCGGATTAGCGGCCAAATCCTAGATCGGCGAGATTTTCGCGGTGTCATCCGGCTAATTTTGCGATCAATTTACTCTGCTCGGCGAGCGCGCGACAATTATTCCTGCTGGCTGTCACAAATCGGCCCTCTCGGCCGTCCTTGTTATGAACGGCCGTTATTTCTTACCACGATTCGCACACGTTCCTTGCTGAGGCGCCCCATGAAACCCAAATTGCTCATGCTCGCATGTGGAACCGCCGTCGCCATTTGGGCCGGCATCTCGTTAGCCCACACGGACGACCACGGCGAAGCGGTGAAAGTGATTTCCAATTACGAGATCAAGGAGAAGTTGGACGGCAAGGACACGTCGGTGACTGTCGTTGAAGTTTCCATCGAGCCGGGGCAACAGGGTGTGCCTCATCGCCATCCTGGGCCAGCATTCGTGTACGTCCTCGAAGGCGAGTACGAGCTGGGCATCGATGACCAGCCTACGAAAATCTTCCACGCCGGTGAAACATTTTACGAACCGGCCGGCTGCCTCCATCGCGTGTCGAAAAATCCGTCTGCAAAAGGCCGCACTCGCCTTATCGCCACGGTGCTTCATCCGCGCGATGCGAAAGAGATTGCGATTCCAGAACCCACTAATAAATAGTCGAAGTCAACTAACCTGTAGACGAACTTTAAGGAAAGGAGCACCCCGATGAAAATCGTCGTGATTGGCGGTAGCGGTCTGATTGGCAGCCGTCTCGTGAACAATCTGCGCGAAATGGGCCACGACGCAGTGAGCGCGTCGCCGAAGTCGGGCGTTAACGCCGTGACCGGCGAAGGACTTGCCGCCGCACTCGAAGGCGCCCAAGTCGTGGTCGACGTGTCGAACTCGCCGTCATTCGAAGATAAAGCCGTGTTGGCGTTCTTCGAGTCGTCGACTCGCAACTTACTAGCGGCAGAAGCGGCCGCGGGCGTCGGGCATCATGTTGCACTGTCGATCGTCGGCGCCGATCGGCTGCCGGACAGCGGCTACATGCGAGCGAAGGTCGCTCAAGAGAAGCTAATCAAAGCCGGCAAAGTGCCTTACACAATCGTCCGCGCCACCCAGTTCTTCGAGTTCATCGATGCCATTGGCGGCGCCGGTGCCGTCGGCAAGGAGATCCATTTGCCGCCTGCAATGATGCAGCCGATCGCCGCCAAAGACGTGTCCGCAGAATTGACAAAGGTTGCCGTGAGCTCACCGGCGAACGGCACGATCGAGGTGGCGGGCCCCGAGCCTATCCGACAGGACGAACTCGTTCGAACATTCCTTGCCGCAAAGGGCGATCAACGCCCAGTGGTTGCCGATCCGGCAGCACAGTACTTCGGCACCAGACTCGATGATCGTTCGCTCGTTCCGAGTGGAAAGCCTCACCTCGGGAAAACCCATCTCGCCCAGTGGATGAGCGACGCCATTCATAACTAGAGCATTTAGCAACGGTGTTCCGATGGGTGCCTAGGGCAACGCCCTAGTTCTTCGCAATTCTCTGGGGCGTTGCCCTAGGCACCCAGTACGAGAATCTGAAAAACGCTCTAGTCACATCGTGCGAAAGAAGGCCGCCGGTCAACGGACCGACGGCGTTCTTGAATTTCGGAACTCGCGCTGACCAGACCTACTTCGGCACGCGCGGTACGTGCGTTTCGTGGTCTTCCGTCTTGATCGCGCTATCGGAGCCACGGACTTGCGTATCCACGCGGTCCCAAGCATCGCGCGTCGCGGGACGGGCCCGGCCCCAATCGAGCGATGACTTGCCGCGTCGGTTTGCCCACTGGTGAGCGAGCTCGGGCTCCACCTCGTCCCAATGGTGGTCGGCGTACGCCGTGCGCGACTCCCAACCGTACTGATACGCCGGGCCAATCTCTTCGTACCCAATTGTCGGATCGTAATAATCACGCAGCGGATACTCATTCCGCCAATGATGATCCTCGACCGACGGATCGATCTCCTCGGCGATTTCTTTGCCGGCCAGACCGCCGGCAACGCCGCCGATGATGGCCCCGGCCACCGTGCCGACTGGTCCCGCGACCATGCCGGCCGCAGCGCCTGCGGCGGCCCCGCCGACGGCTGCACCTAAGCCTGCACCAACCGGGTGCGACGCGGGCTCGCCTGTGATTGCATCGCGATGTTCGTCCACGCTGTGAAACTCGTTCGTTGCCATGAGAAAAGCTCCCGCTCTGGGGTGTAAGAGATAACCTCACATTAGAGCGGCAAACCGCATGCCCGACGCGATTTGCGATTTTCGCAACCGCGTCAGTTTGTGGCTCGCGACAAGACGACCGACCCGATCGCAAAGAACGCGACGCCGATCGCAACCAGCAGGCCGCACGGCAAAAGCATTTCGCTGAGCGAAAAATCGCGCCAAATCGCGCCTTCGAGCGCGAGAATGCTCCACTTCACGGGGCTCGCACTGCTGAGCGTTCGCATGAATGTCGGCATGAAAATGAGCGGCACCATGCCGCCGCCGAACATCGCCATCAGCATATTCGCGCTCCATGCCGCGCCGGAAACCGCTTCCTCCGACTTCCCAATGACCGACATGGCCACCATGATGCCGACGAAGCACACGGCGATGCTCACCGCTGCAAGCGTTACCATCGCCAAGCTGAGCGGCCGCATGCCAAGCCACATTCCCCAGACCGTCATGAGTGCGATCACGCCGATCACCGCGATGAAGCACGCCAGCGCTTTGCCGGCCACGATCTGCGTGCGCGAAACCGGCGCGACTTGCAGTCGCAACAGCGTGCCTTGCTTACGTTCGCGCACGACCGAGATCGCAAACCCAGCCGCACAAGCCAGCACGCCCCACATCATCGCCTGCGGAAAGCTGACGTCCCACTTCGAGCGGATATGGGCCAGCAAATCGTCGCGGCTCCCCTTCTCTGCTTTGTGGGCCACGTCGATCTTTTCAACCTGCGCAAGCTGAAATTCCGGCCCAGTGTCCGACTTCTTCCCTTCCTTTTTGTCGCTGGCGATTTTCTCTTCCCATTTAGCGAGCAGCAAATCGAGCGACTGGGTTAGCTGCGTCACCGCGGGCGCGACCGTCGCCGGAATCTTTTCGCGGTTCGTGATATCGCTTCGCAGTTGGTCGATATATGTGCGAACTTTCGCCGGATCTTGAAACTGGCCGAACATCGACTTTCCGATCGTCTGCAGAATAATTCCCTGCAGCATGGCGCCTTCTGCCTTCCGCGATGGATCAACGCCCAACTCCAGCTTCGGCGCTTTGCCGACGATGAAGCCGGACGATTCGCCAAAACCTTTGGGCAGCGCGATCATTCCGACGAGCTGGCCGCGCCGCACGCTATCCATTGCCGCCGTGCGCTGCATCTTCTCGACATCGATGTTTTTGCTCTCGGTCAGCTCTTTTACGAACTGCCGCGATGCCGTCGAATCGTCTTCATCTACCACCGCGACCGTAAACTTGGCATCGTGGTCGCCGATCGATCCGAACATCGATCCAAAAAACAAGCCCATCAGCACGGGAAAGCCCACGATGAAAAACATCCCGAGCCAATCGCGACTGATCAGTCGCAGGTCTTTCATCGCCATCGTGAAAACGGTACGCATTAGTCCCTCAAGCTGCGACCTGTGAGCGACAAGAACACCGTTTCCAAATCGGGTCGCGCCACTTCCAAAGTTTGAAACGCCACGCCCGCCGCCGACAGCTCGGCAATTTTTTCCAGCGGCCGCTCCGACTCGAATCGCAGCGACAATCCCTCGACGGTCCCCGGTAGCTTTATCCCATTCTGCGGCGACCGGACAAGCTCACCCTTCACCACCGCCCGGCCGCCGTACTTCGCAAGCAGCGCCGGAATCGTATCGATGTCCAAAATCTTCCCGTGATCCATGATCGCGACGCGATCGCACAACCGCTGGGCTTCTTCCATGTAGTGCGTCGTGTAGACAACCGTCCGCCCCTCGCCACGCAACGGTTCGATGCGCTCGAAGATGTGATTCCGC
>DATBAY010000501.1:0-4065 GCA_036271295.1 Lacipirellulaceae bacterium
AATGGCTAAGCAGGTCAATCGAAAGGCTGTCGTTTTACTGTCTGGCGGGTTGGACTCGGCGACGACGGCGGCGATTGCGCGACACGACGGGTATGAGCTTTATGCGCTGTCGATCGATTACGGACAGCGGCATCGGTTCGAATTGCAGGCGGCGCGGCGGGTTGGAGAGTTGCTGGGTGTCGCGCGGCATGTTGTCGCGCAGGTTGGACTCGATCAGTTTGGCGGGAGTGCGCTGACGGATGAAATCGACGTGCCACTCGACCGGGATGACAACGCGATTGGGCTCGGCATTCCGATCACCTACGTACCGGCGCGGAACACGGTGTTTCTGTCGTTGGCACTGGGATATGCTGAAGTGGTAGGCGCTGCGGATTTGTTTCTCGGCGTCAACGCGGTCGATTATTCCGGCTATCCCGATTGCCGGCCGGAGTTCATTGCTGAATTTGAGAAGCTGGCCAACCTCGCTACCAAAGCCGGTGTGGAAGGGACATTGGAATTTCATATCCACACGCCGCTAATTCGCATGACGAAGGCCGACATCATTCGACGCGGGGTGGAGTTGGGTGTTGACTATGGATTGACGCACAGTTGCTACTCACCGGATGAGAACGGTGTTTCATGCGGGCGGTGCGATGCGTGCCGGTTGCGGCTCAAAGGATTTGCCGAAGCGGGCGTGAAGGATCCGATTGCGTATCAAACAACGTGAAAGAAAACTTTTAACCACAGAGGACACGGAGACGAGGAGAACAGTTGATGGTAAAGGACAAATTCAATGACTAACTGGAACAAAGAATTCTTTGGTCATTGGTTGGCTATTTCTTCTCAGTGCTCTCTGCGTCCTCTGTGCTTAATCTTTCTTAATGCGAATCGCTGAGATTTACCGGTCGGTGCAGGGCGAAGGCTTCCTCACGGGGGTGCCGAGCGTGTTTGTGCGCGCGAGTGGGTGCAATTTGCGATGTTGGTTTTGTGACACGCCGTACGCCTCTTGGGAGCCGGAGGGGCGGGATATGTCGACGGATGAGATCGTGTCGCTGGTCGAGGAATGGGATTCCAAGCACGTCGTAGTCACGGGGGGAGAGCCGATGCTGTTCGCTGAGCTCATTCCGTTATGTGCGCGGCTACAAGAGATCGGGCGACATGTGACGATCGAAACAGCAGGCACCCTGGAATTGTCGGTGGCGTGTGACTTGATGTCGATCAGCCCGAAGTTTGCGAGCTCGGTGCCGGATGCGAAGGCGGAGCCGCATTGGCATCGGCGGCATGAGCGGGAGCGGCATCGGCCGGGCGTGATTCGCAAGCTGGTGAGCGACTATGAGTATCAACTGAAGTTCGTGGTCGATTCGGCGGACGACATGCAGGCAGTTCGCGAATATCTGGCGGAGTTTCCGGAGATTAGTCGCGAGCAGGTGCTGGTTATGCCGCAGGGAACCGATCAGGAACAGCTCGACGCGCGGGCCGAGTGGTTGAAGCCGTTTTGCGAGGCGGAGGGATTCGTGTTCTGCCCGCGGAAGCAGATTGAGTGGTTTGGTCCGGTGCGCGGGACGTGACATGAATGCCTGGCAATACACGTTCGCGAGCTTGCGGCATTATCGAAGGATTCACATCGCCGTTGTGTTGGGCGTGGCGGTGGCGACGGCGGTGCTTACGGGTGCTCTTCTCGTCGGCGATTCGGTGCGCGGTAGCCTGCGCGATCTCACGCTCGAGCGACTGGGGAAGATTGATACGGTGCTCGTGGCTCAGCATCCGTTTCGGGCGGCGCTGGCGAACGAGTTTACGACGAGCGCCGCGCTGAAGCCGTTTTTTTCTGCGGCTGAGCCGGCCTTTTTTCTGAATGGTTCGCTGCAAGCGGGAAGCGGAAAAAACGCGCGGCGGGCGACGAACCTATCTGTGCTCGGCATCCCCTCCAGCTTCTGGTCGCTGGGTGAGGGCGGTCCGGCGTTGGGATTGGATGCCGATCAAGTCGCAATCACGGAGCCCATTGCAAAGGAACTTGGCGTTCATGAAGACGATGACATCCTGTTGCGATTACCGATGGCAACGGCGATTCCGGCGGATAGCACACTTGGCAAGAAGACCGACACGTCGCTCGGCAAGGTGATGAAAGTCGGTGCAGTGCTGCCGGTCACGGGACTCGCTCGATTTGGCCTCGCACCGACCCAGCAACTGCCGCGCAATGTCTTCGTGCCATTGGCGACCGTGCAGCAGCTGCTCAAGCAGCCGAAGAAGGCGAATGTCATACTCGTCGCGTCGAAATCGGTCGACGGCGCAGGAAGTGACGCGCAGGCAGCCCTGACGAAATCGCTCAAGCCACGGTTGGAAGATTATGGCGTTACTGTGACGAAGGATACCCGTCCGTCAGACGCGTACGGTGTCTCGGCAGATCAATTGGTCTTGCCGGAGGGCGTGATTCAAGGTGTCTACAAGTACCTAGGTGAAAAAAACGTACAGCCAGTCGTCACTTATCTGGCGAACACGATTTCCACGGGCGAGGGAACTGCGAAACGAAAGATTCCATACTCGACGATCACCGGCGTCGACTCAACAGAGCAGTTGGGACCGCTGCTGGATGACAAAGGCCAGCCGATTCAGCTCGCCGACGATGAGATCGTACTTAATCGTTGGGCGGCGGATGATTTGAAAGCCAAGATCGGCGACGCGATCACGGTCACGTATTACGAACCGGAAAGCACACACGGAAAGATGCATGAGCACGACCCGCCGCCGGTATTCAAGCTGCGTGCGATTGCGGAATTGAAGACTGCCGATGGCAGGCCGACGCTGGCAGCCGATCCCAATCTGACGCCCGAGCTGCCAGGAGTGACGGATCAAAAGTCGATCAGCGATTGGGATTTACCGTTTGAGCTGGTCGAAAAAGTGCGGGCAAAGGATGAAGATTATTGGCGCGAATATCGAACGACGCCCAAGGCATTCGTTTCATTGGCCACGGCAAAGCGACTATGGGCGAGCAGGTGGGGAACGATCAGCCTGGTTCGGTTTCAGGGAACTGATTCAGGACAAAATAAAGATGCTGCGGCCGGTTCGACTTTAAAGAACCTTGATCGGCAACTGGCAGCTGCAATCGATCCTGCAAAAGTCGGCATGACGTTTCTGCCCGTGAAAGAGCTAGGGCTCGCCGCCTCGGCCGGCACGACGCCGTTTGAATGGCTGTTCTTGGGCTTTAGTATTTTTCTCATTGCGGCCGCCGTCATGTTGGTGGCACTGTTATTCCGCTTAGGAATTGAACAGCGGGCAATGGAGCTCGGCACACTGGCGGCCACAGGCATCGATCGGCACACAACGTCGCGCTTGCTGGCTCGCGAGGGGATGGTGGTCGCGGCAATCGGTGCGAGCGTCGGTGTCGCGCTCGGTGTGTTGTACGCGTGGCTGATGATATTTGGCCTACGCACGTGGTGGCTCGCCGCGGTATCGACGCCGTTTATTCATTTGCATACCCGGTGGCAGAGTCTTGTGGCTGGCTGGTTTACCGGCATTGTGGTGTCGTGGGTGACGATTCGCTGGTCGATTCGGCGATTAGTTCGCCAACCGGTAAATCGCCTTGTCTCGGGCAACGCGTTAAGTCAGCTGTCGCAGCCGGCGGCGCAGGGCAAGAGAGGCTTAATCTGGCGTATCTCAAGCATTGTGTTGTTGGCGCTTGTGGCAGTTCAGTGTGCGGCCGGTTTTTTTCTCGAAGGAGAATCGAAGGCGGGCAGTTTCTTTGGCAGCGGCTTCACGGCGCTTGTGCTGCTGTTGGGCGAAGTGGGGTATCGGTTGCGGCATTTGCGGCGCGATCGACGAATCAATCGGTCATTCTCGTTGCAACGATTGTCCATGTTGAACATCGCCCGCAACCCGGGACGCAGTACGCTGACGATTGGGCTCGTAGCGGCCGCTAGTTTCTTGATTGCGGCCGTGAGTGCGTTTCGGCTGGAGACGAGCAATGGGGGGACGGGCGGATTCGAGTTGACGGCGACGAGCGACTTGCCGATTCACTACGATCTCGACACGGTCGACGGGCGGCGCGAGTTGGGTTTTTCTGACGAGGCGAACAAGAAACTCGCGGGTTGG
>DATBAY010000502.1:0-6632 GCA_036271295.1 Lacipirellulaceae bacterium
AACGCCCGCCGCACGTCCACAACGTGGATCGCGACGTACTGCCGATTCAACAGCAGAACGCTGGAACTTAAAGCTGCACTATTAGACGCGCTAGTCATAGGCACCGGCGCCTGCCTCACCTGCAAGGCAGGTCCATCAACTGGCAAGGGAAACGGCCCAATCCGACCAAGATCGCAACACTGTATTTTAACCCCCATCCTGGCGACTTTCCAGCGCCAATTTCCTTGGGCGCTGCGGGCCGGGTGTGGAATTCGGCGCTACTGAGGGCCCGACTTCGTCAATATTCTCGCTCCTAACGGGAGTGCCAAATTACGCGAGCGTTATGGGAATTTGGTGAAACGCACCGCCGCATGCGTGTCAATTGCCGCACCCGAAAATCATATCGAGTGAGTGCTGTCAATTGCAATTTTGGGACGCAAGTACCATACCGATGAATAACGGAAAATCATCACATCGCGCATTCAAATAGCAATGGTCGCAGCTCGCTCAGTGTGATTCACAAAAACTTAACATTCTCACTTGCTCCCTGCGCCGAAACCTCATTACGATGAATGTAACGCGTCACTTCGATTTCGAACTCGAATCAAGAAAGGATTGTCGCGAGATGATTCGTTACATTTGCGATCTTTGCCAGTGTGAGATCGATCCGCAGCACGAATCGAGCTACGTGGTACAAATGGAGTTGTACGCCGCTCCTTCGCCGGAAGAAGTGCGGATGGATGAAGATCGCGATCACCTCGAAGATTTTCACGAAGTGCTCGAACGCTTCGATGAGTTCGATGAAGATGGCGCTCTGTTGGGTACCGACACGTATCGCAAAAAGCGATTCGACCTGTGCGGCAACTGCTGTAAACGGTTCCTCCAAGACCCACTTGGCCGTCGTGCCGCGGAGCGCTTCGAGCTGAGCAAACCCGCCGTGTAACGGCGACGCGTTGCGACACCGCACGGTCAATTCGCGGACGTTTTCACTCGTATGCCACGCCCAACGGAAGTTGCACCGAGCAACGCAAATTCCGTTCGGCCGTATCCACGCCGGTACTGGTACGATCATCGCGGAACCGCGCTTTGGCTCCTCGGGCTCTGCCTTGTGCTGTGGCGCGCTTACTCCCTCGCGGAGCGGAGCACCACTGCGCCAGTGCAGCTCGCGGAAGGCATCCACGAGGTGCGCCGTGACGTCGACGGCGATACGATCTTGCTCGCCTCGGGTGCCCGCATCCGCCTGCAAGGCATCGACTGTCCAGAATCTGTGAAGCCAAATTGGCCCATTGAACCGTGGGGGCCCGAAGCGAGTCAGTTCACGAAGGACTTTCTCAAACGTGCTCACAACCAGGTGCGCCTAACTTTCAGCGCCGAACGCAAAGACCGCTATGACCGATTTCTGGCCTTCGTGTGGGACGGCGATGTCATGCTGAACGAGG
The DNA here is from genome assembly GCA_036271295.1 of Lacipirellulaceae bacterium. Classification (GTDB taxonomy): domain Bacteria; phylum Planctomycetota; class Planctomycetia; order Pirellulales; family Lacipirellulaceae; genus JABDGM01. The sequence continues at coordinate 1,419 of DATBAY010000502.1, forward strand.
AGCTAGTGCGAATTGGCTTGGCGCACGCCCGCACCGACTGGAATTACAGCCTCGCCATGAAGCGCCGCTTCTTGGCCGCCCAGGAAGAAGCCCGCCAAGCGGGCCGCGGAATCTGGTCAAAACCCGGCTCCGAACACGGTTTGCCGCCATAGCGGCTTTTGTCGTTGGTCCGGCGTCCATCTGTCCGTCGTGCGAATAGTGTACGATGTAATTGGCGAACCAAAAGGCAATGGACTTTGGACAACGGACTCGCCCGCATGTTTCTTCAGCCGCAACTTTCGAATAAAGTGCTCACCGAGCTGTGCCATCGGCTGACCGTGGAGACCGATTCCGGAATCGATATCCGCCGCACCTGGCAGCGCGAGACCGATATGGCCCGCGGCCGCACGCGGCCATACTTCGAAAACGTTCGCGAAGCGATCAACCGCGGCGATAGCCTTAGCGTCGCACTCGCCGGCAGCGGCCGCCTGTTCCCGCCACTGTTTCATGAGATGACAGACGTCGGCGAGCGAACGGGTACGCTCGGCCGGGTGTTTCGCCGGCTCGAATCGCACTATCGCCGGCAGGTGCAAGCGCAGCGCTTGTTTCTCGGCACCATTGCGTGGCCGATGTTCGAGCTTGGGTCCGCGATTCTCATTATCGGCGCCCTGATCTGGGTTCTCGGCATCGTGGCGCAACGCAACAACGGTCAGCCAATCGATATCCTCGGTTTCGGCTTGATCGGCACGCGCGGGCTGATTATCTACACCAACTTCATCGTGGCCGTGGGGCTGTGCATCGCCGGTGTCGTCATCGCCATCAAGCGCGGCATGCTTTGGACTCGCCCACTGCAGCGCCGAGTGATGCAACTGCCAGTCATCGGCAACGCACTGCAGCGAATCGCCCTGGCCCGGTTGGCCTGGGCGTTGCATTTGACGCTCAACGTCGAGATGGACCTCCGCCGCATCATCCCGCTCGCGCTCCGTACGACGGCGACCGATTACTACATGCAGTACACGGACCAAATCGTGAATGAAGTCGCGCACGGCGAACCAATGCACCTCGCCTTTTCACGCACGGGTGCTTTTCCCGGCGACTTCATCGACGCGCTCGCCGTCGCCGAGGAGAGCGGTCGCATCGTGGAATCGATGGAACGCCTCTCGAATCGCTACGAAGAAGAAGCCGAACTCGCCATCCGCACGCTATCGACCGCCTTCGGCTGGTTCATCGGCGTGTGCGTCATGGGGCTCATTGTGCTGTTGATTTTCCGGCTGGCGAATTTCTATATCGGCACGATCAACGACGCCCTTCACATGACCCGCTAAGCACGCTTGCGGCATGGTGCCGTTCAGCTAAACTAATCGCGCGGGCCCACCAGGTCTTCAAATTTGATAAGGGACGTTGCATGCTCACCAGCCTCGCTTCACTCTGGCTTCCCATCTTGGTTTCAGGCATTGCCTTATTTTTCGCCAGCTTCGCCGCGTGGATGATCTTGCCTCACCACAAGAAAGATTGGATCGGCCTGCCGAACGAAGACGCCGTCATGCAGCAGCTCCGGAACGATAACATCGCCGGCGGCCAGTACTGTTTTCCCTACGCCGCCACGCCAGAAGCGATGAAGAGCGACACCTACAAAGCCAAAATGCAAGCCGGTCCGCGCGGCACGCTCACGCTGTGGGCTGCGCCGCCGAACATGGTCATCAACATGCTCTGCACGGTGATTTTCTTCCTGATCGCGAACGCCGTAATCGCATACCTCGCTGGCATGGTGCTTCCTCCGATCAGCGATCCGGGAGACCGTTGGAAAATCTTTCGTTTCGTAGGAACAGCCGGCGTGCTCACCTATGGCACGGCCAACATCCTGAACGGCATCTGGTTCGGCCGCCGAATGGTGTCGGATATCGTCGACGGCATCGCCTACGGGCTGATCACCGGCGCTATTTTCGCAATGCTTTGGCCGGGCGTAGCTGTTTAACGGGGGCATGGGTGGTGAATTCCGCTTCGTTTAGAATAGGAGCAGGCACTCGCTCACTCATTGATTACAACGATTTAGAAACGAGATTTCAGGTTATGCCCGGACTCAAGCAAACTTTCATTGGCGCCGGCAAACCGCTTCTCAAAGCAATCGCGACCAGCGACTTCGGAGCGCGCTTCGTCCACCGGCCGCTCGCGCGCTGCGTGGCCTACATGAACCGCTTCCGCGAGGACATGCGGTTCCCCCCAGAAGTTCTGGAAGAAGAACGCCAACTTGAACTCGATCTCTCCAAGGATCTAACCGTTCGCCGCGGCCCGTTCGCGGGAACCAAATATCCTTCTCTCGCGCGTTTAGGGAGCGCTTGTCTGCCAAAGTTGCTCGGTGTGTACGAGCGCGAATTGATCCCGATTTTTGACAAGATTAGAGACCGACCTTACACCGACATCCTGAATGTCGGATGTGCCGAAGGGTACTATGCCGTAGGTCTGGCCCGCTGGCACCCCAACGCCCGGGTGACTGCGTACGACATCGAGCCGAAGCAACGCGCGTTCTGCAAGTCGCTCGCCGAGCTTAACGGCGTGGCAAATCGCGTCGATATCCAATCAGCCTGCACGCCCGAGGTCCTGGCCAAATTCAAGTTCGCCGGTCGCGGCCTCATCATTTGCGACTGCGAAGGATACGAATCCGCACTCTTTACGGGTCCGGCGGTCGCGAATTTAGGCAATTGCGACGTGCTCGTCGAATTGCACGATGTCATCGATCTTACGATCACGGATAAGATCCTCGACGTATTCAAGCCTACTCACGACGTGACTTTGGTTACTAGCATCGATACGATCCGGCGTGCCAAGACATTCGACGTCCCGGAGCTCGCCAATCTTCACCTCGAAACGCGACGCCGGATATTGACCGAACGCTACGCGGAAATGGACTGGGCATTTTTCGAGCCTCGTGTCAGATGAAAACTGGCGACACGCACTCTTCGCTGATCGTCGATAAACCGCGCCCCATCGTGTCCGACTCCCTGCGGCCATGGATGGTCGCAACCATTCTTGGCTTTGCGATCGCCGCCGTTTACGGTCATGCGCTCCATGCGCCGTTTCTGTTCGACGACCAAATCTCAATTACCGAAAATCCCTCGATCCAATCGCTCTGGCCGCCGGTGGGAACCTCGGATCAGCCCGGACCGCTCAACCCGCCTCTCGACCTCCCCACTTCGGGCCGACCGCTGGCAAATCTGTCCTTTGCGATCAATTACTTCATTGGCGGATTCAATCCGCTCGGCTATCACGTCGTGAACGTGGTGATCCACTTTCTCTCCACCTGCCTGCTGTTTGCGGTCGTACGCCGCACGTTGCGGCTCCCGTACTTCAATGGCCGCTTCGACGTTGACGCCAGCTGGCTCGCCCTAGCCGCAGCCCTGCTGTGGGCACTCCACCCACTGCAAACAGAAGCCGTGATCTACACGACGCAGCGAACCGAACTCATGATGGCGCTGTTCTATTTGGCAACAATCTATTGCAGCTTGAGATACTGGTCCGCTGACAACGCATCATTGCCGCCCGAAAAGTCGAGTCGCACCTCCTGGTTATCTCTCGCGGTTCTCTCGTGCGCCTGCGGAATGGCTTCCAAAGAAGTAATGGCTTCCGCACCGATCATCGTGCTCCTGTTCGAACGAACGTTCATCGCCGGATCGATTGCGAAAGCATTCCGCGAGTCTCGACCTCTGTACATTGGCCTGTTCGCCACTTGGATCGTGCTATTTGCACTCAATATCGGCGGCCCGCGCAGCGGCTCGGCCGGCTTTCATTTCGACGTGCCAGCCTACCAGTGGTGGCTCACGCAGTGCGAAGTGCTGTTGATGTACCTCAAGCTCGCAATCTGGCCATCGCCGCTGCTCTGTGAGTACGAGCTGCCGTATTTCAAAACTGCCTTAGAGGCCGGACCGTATTTGATTCCGGTGCTGTTGCTGGGCGTCGTGACACTCGTGCTACTAGTTCAAAATCGCCCCAGCGGTTTTTTGCTGACGTTTGTGGCAGCCGTCTTGGCCCCGACTTTTATCGTGCCGATCCTTACAGAGACCGCCGCCGAACGGCGAATGTATTTGCCTCTCGCATCGTTGGTCGTGTTAGCGATCGTCGGCTCGTATCTGCTCATCCAAAACTTACGAACTCACTACGCAGCTCGTCAGTCAACGCGATGGAGCTTAGCGGTTCCAGCCGTCGCAATGGTTGTCGCGATCTTAGGCGGAGTCGCAAGCGCCAGTCGCCTCAGCGACTACTACGATGAAATTAAATTGTGGCGACAAGTTGAGCAGGCTCAGCCCAATAACTACCTCGCCCACTACAATCTGGGCCTGCTACTGAATTACGCCGGCCAGCAAGCGGAAAGTTTCGATGAGCTGCGCGCCGCCGTCGATGCGAATCCTAACTATCCGAACGCCCGCAGTGCGCTCGGTTTCGCACTGATCCACGCCGGCCGCCTCCCCGAGGCGATCGACTCACTTAACGCCGCGCTCGCGATCAACCCCAATCATGTCGGCGCACTCAATAATCTCGGTATCGCCCTAGTTCAAATGGGTCGACCTGCCGAAGCGGTCGACGTACTGCAGCAGGCACTCCGAGTCGATCCGCATCATGCCGATGCACGCAACAATTTGGGCAGAGCGCTCACCGCCGCCGGCCGGCCGGACGAAGCGCGCAAGTTGTTAGAAGGTCTGAAGTCCGATTCGCCGGACGATCCCGACGTGCTCAACAACTTGGGCTCCACCCTTGCCGCCCAAGGACAGTTGCCGGAGGCGATTGCAACGTACAAGCGGGCACTCGAATTACGACCCGACTTTGCCTCCGCCCATAACAATCTTGCGATCGCGCTGTTTAATTCGGGCGACGTTTCCGGAGCCGTTGAGCACTTCCGGCGGTTCTTGGAGCTGAATCCAAACGACGCGGCCGCCCATTTCAATTTAGGCAACGTCGTGGCAGCTCAAGGCGACTTCAAGCAAGCCGTTCCATTGTATGAAGAGACAATTCGACTTCAGCCAAATGCCGCGGAGCCGCACTTCAGCCTGGGCGCGGCGTTGGTCAAACTCGATCGCGGAACGGAAGCCATCGAGCAGTTTCAACAAGCGCTACGCCTGAACCCGGATCTTCTCGCAATCTATCCGAACCTCGCCGACGCGCTGGCGGCAACACATCAAACGGCCGATGCAATTGAAATCGCTCAGCGTGGAATCACAGCCGCGCGTTCGGCGGGAAATTCCG
>DATBAY010000503.1:0-8390 GCA_036271295.1 Lacipirellulaceae bacterium
GCCTTTGAACTCACGCAGAATCCGTCGCCCAAGTGGTACAACGATGGCTATGAGTATTTAGCCTCGAAACAAGCGCCAAATGGCAGTTGGTCTGGCTATTGCGGCCCCAGCTGCGACACGGCCTTTTCCATTCTCTTCTTACTGCGGTCCACGCAAAAAAGCATTCACGCCAAGCTCGGGGAAGGCACGCTCCTCGCCGGCCGAGGCCTGCCCACGAACCTTTCGCGCGCCAAATTGCACAATGGCGAGCTCATTGTCGAGCAGGTACATACGAAGGTCGACCAGCTGCTATCCATGATCGACGATGGAGAAGAGGCGAAGCTCGATGACCTGGCGCGCGATCCGAGTCAGTTGGTGGTCGATCAGGTGGATGAGAAAAGCGCGCGTCGTTTGCAACAACTCGTCCACGGCGGCGAGCCCGAAGTACGCCTGCTCGCCGTTCGCGCGTTGGGTCGCACCGGTAATCTCGACTACGTCCCCTCGCTGCTCTACGCCATGACGGACCCAGATCGCCGCATCGTGCTCGAAGCGCGGAACGAACTCCGTTTCATCAGCCGCAATTTCGATGGTCCCGGCCCGCCGGACGAATACACCGAAGACGAACGCTATCAGGCGCTCGATTCCTGGAAGAAATGGTACCTGTCGATCCGTCCCAACGCCGTTTTGGAGAAGTAACGGCGACATGCCCAACCCACGCTCACGCGCCAAGAATCAGCTACGGGTCAGCTCCTACGACCGGGTGTCGACCTGGATCCTGTCGATGCTGGTCATCACATGCGTGACCGTCGCCGCGCTGTGCATCATCTACTTTTCGCGAAAATTTCTGATCACCGAATTTGCGGTTCCCGTAACGCCCATCGCCTCGGGCGGTGGTGGAACCGGCGGCAAGGGCGGAGCCCTCGGCGGCGATCTCGAACCGCCGAACGCCGAAGATGCCGCGGCCGTTGAAGAATCCCAAATGCAGGACACGCTTTCTGCCCTCACGTCCGCCGTTGCGAGCCGAACGACAGTACTCGCCGATGAATCGATCGACGTCGACGAAACCACGCAAGCCAAGGGCGACGGCCGCACTCCTGGTTCCGGCGGCGGTCGCGGCGGCGGAGCGGGCGGCGGCATCGGCTCCGGCTTCGGGCCGGGCCACGGCGGCACCGAGCCTCGTCGCGAAATTCGCTTCGAGCCGGCCTCGCTCCTCGAATACGCCCAATGGCTCGACTTTTTCAAAATCGAACTCGGCGTGTTGGGTCAGGACAACAAGGTCTACTACGCTTATAATTTAAGTCATGACAAGCCCGATGTTCGCGTCGGAGATCCCGCGCAGGAAACCCGCCTGTACATGAATCCGACGGACAGCCAGTTCGCCGCGCTCGATCGCCAGTTGGCCGAAAAAGCCGGCATCGCAGATAAGGGGCAAATCATCCTGCAATTCTTTCCCAATGAGGCGCAGGCGATTTTGATTAACTTGGAACAGAAGCAAGCCGGGGCGCGAAAGCCCGATACCATTCGCAGCACGGTCTTTCGTGTTACCCACTCAGGGAACAATTTCGAATTCAGCGTCGCCGATCAGACCTACCGGTAGCAACGCGTTCGCGAACCCGATTTGGAGCTGCCCACGGGCGGCCCCGAGCGGCCTGCCAACGCGTCTCCGATCGGTGAGCCGGTCCCGCACAGGTCGAAGTCCCGCGTCACAACGTCAACCATTCCTAGCCCGCGTGCATGTCTGCAAAAAGCTTTATTGCCGAGCTCGATCGCCGCAAGATGCTCTCCGATCGATTGATGGCGAAGCTCCGCACGTCGGTATCCGAAATTCGCAAGCCTCTTTCCGCGGATGCCCTCGCAAATTTCCTGGTCCAGAAAAAACTTCTCACCCGCGACCAGGCCAACGATGTGCTGGGTGGTCTGACCCTTAGCGGCATCAACCTGGCACAAGCCGATGCCGACCGCCCAATTACGGACGAGCCGAACGAAGCCAGCTCGGTGTTTTCCTCACATATCGGCGCTTCGGATGTTGTCGTCGATGCGGCCAACGCAAGCGACTCGGAGGACGAGATTCGGCTCGCACCCATTCAGGAAGAAGAAGAAGAAGACGTCATCCGCCTCGTGCCGCTGAACGACGACTTCCAATCCATTCAGCAAAAGCCGCTCGAGGAACTCGATTCGGAAGACGACTTCATTACCGCCGATGAAAACCAAGAGCTGGAACTTGAGCCGCGGGAAGAGGAGGAGCCAGCGTCCTCTCGGCGGCGGCGATTAGAGCGAATCGTCGAAGAACCGCTCGAGCCAGGTCCGCTGGATGAGCGGGCTCTGCTAGGCCAATCGGAATCCGCGCTCTCCACCGAAGCTATAGCGCCCGCCAGCGCGCAGCATAAGGCTGCGATCCGTCGTATTGCCGACCGGAAAAAGAAGAGCAAACTCACCAAATCGAAAAAGCGTTGGGACTCGCCGCTCATTCTGTTCGGCGGCGGCACGTTGGCGTTCCTCCTGCTCGCCGGCGGCATGATTTGGTTTTTGATTTTCCGCGAATCCGGCGATCAAATGCTGATGCAGGCTCGCGAAGCTGCCAAAAGCGGCGCCTATCCGCAAGCGATCCAACATTTCCAAGATTTTCTCACGGCCGCCCCCAGCCATCCGGAGCACAGTGCAGGCCGCGTGCAGCTGGCCATGGTCCGCATTCGTCAGGCGACCGAATCGCACGAGTTCGCCCAAGCACTGACCACCGCGCAGACCGAATTAAAAGCGATCGAAGATGAGCCGGCGTTCGACAACGCCCACGAAGAGGCAGCCGCACTGCTCCCGCAAATCGCCGAGGGCTTGGCGAAACAGGCCGAGCAAGCGCCCCCAACCTCGGACGATACAAAAAAACTGGTCGACTTGTCCAATCAAGCGCTCGAGTTGTGCAACAACGTCACCTACGTGCCGAAATCGCTCCGCGATGAAACGCGGGTTGCCAATGTTCGCGAAGCGCTCGAACGCATTGCCCTCCGCCAGAAATCGCAAGTCGCACTCGATGAATGCATCAAGGCAATGAAAGCGGCCATCGCGGCGGCGAAACCGATGGACGCCTACGCCGCGCACTTCAAGCTGCTCAGCGAACACCCCGAGCTTGCGACCGAAGCGAGCCTTATCGAAGCCATCAAAAAATCGACGGCAGCCGAGCAAGCCGCGATTCACTTTGTGACCGAACAAAAAGCCGCCGAAACGGCCGAACGCCCTGTACCGTGGCTTGCCGCCCTCGCCGTCGCCAACCGCCTCGTCACTGGCTCCGCACCCGGGGCGACAGGCGTCGCCTGCATTCGGGTCGACGGCGCAATTTACGGCATCGAGGCCGCTTCAGGAAAACTACTCTGGCGCCGATACGTCGGTTATAAGATCGCTGGCTGGCCAATTCCCGTCGGCAATAATGTCCTGATTTCGGACACTGCAAAACACGAGTTGCTGCGGCTCGATGCGGCGTCGGGAAAGCTTGTCTGGCGACAATCCGTCGGCGAACCTTTCGCCGATCCGCTCGTAGTCGACGACCGCGCTTACGTGCCGGCCGATTCCGGCCGGCTGTATGTCCTCGATCTTAAGTCCGGCGCGCGCACCGGTTACCTTCAATGTCCCCAACCGCTGCACGTAGCGCCCGCAATCGACCGCACGAAAACGCGGCTCTTCCTCGCCGCCGACCGTGCGAGCGTCTATTCTTTAAGCTTGCCCGATCTCAAATGCAATGGCGTCTATTTCCTCGGCCATGCTCCCGGTGCGATTCAAACTCCGCCGTTGCTGGTGATGGACAAGCTAGCCATTGCCGAGAATAACGGCGTCGAGACGAGCCACCTGCACTTGCTCGCGCTCGATGCGAAGGGCGCGATCACCAAAGAGCAAGCGAAACGACGTCTTACGGGCCTCGTCACCTCGCCCTTACTGACAACCGGCCGCGGCCTGATCGTCACCACTGATCGTGGCCAAATCGAAGTTTACGATATCGCCGGCGGCAACGAAGGCGAAGTTCTCACGCCCGTGGCCATCCGCGACGCCGCCGGTTCCGAGCCCGTAACGCGCCACGCCACGGTTGTCGGTAAGAATATCTGGGTCGGCGATAACCAACTCACGAAATACAACATCGTGCCGACGGGCAGCCGGCTGCCCGTCGAAGAAATCGAAAATAATTTCGCGGGCGCCACGTTCGATCACCCCCTCATTTCAATTGGCAGTGCCTTGATTGAGGTCCATCGACCGAAGGGGCAAGCCGGCGCCGTTGTCGGAGCGATCGATACGAAAAACGGACACACGCTCTGGGAAGACCAGCTCGCAATGCCGCCGGCAGGTGCACCCGTCGTCGATGCACAAGCAAAAGCAATCACCGTGGCCAACGCGGCCGGCATCGCATTCCGGTTCGACGAAGCGGCCATCCGCGCCCGAGTCCAAGATCAGCCGTTGCCCGCTCAACTTGCACCGGCCCCCCTGCCAACGTTGAACACGAGCACCGATTTGGGTCAAGGAAAGGCCGCGTTCTCTGCCGCCGGATCGGATTCTCTGTTGCTTTATAACCCGGCGCCTGGAGCGGGCGCGAAGTGGATTCATCTCGACAGCCCGCTCGCGTGCGATCCCACACCCTTTGGAGCTGGGGTCCTCGCGCCACTTAAGGTCGGCCAGATCTTTTGCCTGAATTCCGCCGATGGCACGCGTCTAGCGGCGCCGTTTCAGCCACGTATCGATCTCCAATCCCCCCCAGCGTTCAAACCAGCCGCCGCCGTCGCCGGCGCGGCTCGCCAATTCCTCATCACCGATGGTGTGAAGAAAGTCTACTTGGTTGCGCTCGTCGACGCGCCGCAACCGCATCTTGAAGCGGTGAAAGACGGCGACGCCGGCCCGCGCCCAATCGCCACTCCCTTCGTCATACTCGGAGATACCGCGGTTGCCGTGGCCGGAGATTCGCGACTCGTGAAGTTTAAACTTCCCTCGCTGGAGTCTGCCGGCGAATCGAACTTGCCCGCTCCCTTGGAATGGGGACCGTACCAAGCCAACGATGTGGCACTCATCGCCACCGCCGACCAGAAACTTCTCGCACTCACGGCAGCAGGTGAAACGCGTTGGCAAGCGAACATCGAGCTCGGTCCACTCGCCGGCCCGCCCCTCGTGCTTGCCGATAGCGTTTTACTCGCCTACCGCAAAGGCGTCATCGAACGCCGCTCGCTTGCTGACGGCAAGCCACTCGCCACGCGCGACGTGGAACAACCGCTTGCTACCGGTCCCGCCTCTTTCCTTCAGAAGCTTGTCGTCGCCGGAAACGATGGCGCCATCCTTGTCGTCGACCAACCAGAGCAAAAACCGGGGGGATGATCCCTGTGCCACGCCTTCGGCCGCTCATCATTCTGGCGCTAGTCCTCTTGGCGGGCCGGTGGGCGTTCGCTGCCGACGCAAAGCCACCGGCTCCCCAGCGGTTGCTCGATCGCACGCCCTTTGATCAAGTCATTCTCAATCAGGCCAACGGCGGCAAAGTTTTAGAAGTCTTGCCGCTAAACTTGCCCCGGGACAAGCCAAACGCCGCTCCCGCAAGCGGCAACTTAAAAGTCCGGCTGCTCGAACGCCCGACCGAAGAATATGAAATCGCCTCGACCAACATCGCCCAAATTAAACCGTTCGGTCAGGTGCTGCTCGATGAAGCTCAGCGCCTCACCGCTGCCGGCAAGTTTGACGAAGCCTACGATTACTATGCGAAGCTCGGCGCCGAATTCTCGTCCCTCCCGAATCTGAACGACGCCATCTGCAATTATCTGCGGCTCAACGCCCTGGCCCTGTACCGCGATAAACAATACGACCGTGCGTTCGCGTTGCTACTTAGCCTCTATCGACGCAACGCGGCGGATCCCGGTTTGCCGAACGCCGTCGAAACCGTCGCTGGCGAGATCATCCAGCAATATCTACACGACGGCGATTACACTTCCGCACGCCGCGTTGTTGAACTTTGGGAGAACCAGTTCCCAAACATCGCGCCGCAAGCCGTCGCCGCTTGGAAAACGCGCTTTCAGGCCGCCGCCAATCGCCAAGTCGAAGAAGCAAACTCGCTAATCGCACAGCGCGACTACATCGCCGCGCGCAAAGCTGTCGGCCGGGCGCTCGCAATCTGGCCGAGCCTGCCAGCTGCGACCCAAGCACATGCACGAATCGCACACGATTTTCCCGCGGTCACCGTTGGCGTTTTTGAAACTTCTCCCCGAGCGCCGGCCCGCAGAATCGACGATTGGGCGTCTCTCCGAACGCGGGTTCTCACGCAGCCGCTGCTCGCCGAAGAAACTGATTTTGGAGCAGAAGGCGGCATCTACCGATCCCCGTACGGCGAATGGGATCTCGACGAATCCGGCCGAGAACTCACACTCAAGGCGAACGGAACGCCAGCCGGTTCAGGCCTCGCGTCCCATTTCGACGCGATTTCTCGCTATTTGGTCGGCCTATCCACGTTCGGCAGCCCGAGTTTCAACGCGAACGTTGCCTCGCTGCTTGAAGGAATCTCTTCCGGCGCCGATAACTCCCTCGTTCTTCACCTTAAACGCGTGCATGTGCGCCCCGAGTCGCTCTTCCAGCTACCGGCCCCCAGCACAGCGGGCGGCGGGCGATTTACCATCGCAGACTACGCGCCCAACCAGGTTATCTTTTCCGCCGCCGATACCGCGGGCACAAATAGTCCAGCCCTGCGCGCCGTCGTCGAGCAAACATTTTCTAGCGATGACGCCGCGGTCGCCGCGCTTCGCAACGGCGACATCGATGTGCTCGATCGCGTCCCGCCCTGGCAAGTCGAGCGCCTTCGTGCAATCAACGACATTCGTGTCGTGACCTACAAATTGCCAACCGTGCACGTCCTCATTCCAAATCTAGAACGCCCGCTCCTCGCCAAGCGCGAGTTTCGTCGAGCTCTGTGCTACGGCATCGATCGCAAATGGATTGTCGACCGCGTGTTGCTCGGCGGAAACGCGCTGCCGGGCTTCCAAGTGATCAGCGGCCCGTTTCCCGCGGGGGTCGCGCTGAGCGATCCTATCCGCTACGGCTACAACAGCCAGATCCAACCACGACCATTTGAGCCTCGGCTCGCCTCGATTCTCGCCACCGTGGCATGGGCGAGCGTTCAAAATCCGCCCGCTAAAAATAGCGATAAAAAAGAGCCTGATCCGAGCGAAGCAAAACAACCAGAAAAGCCTGTCGACACAAATCTCCCGGAACTCACACTCGCGCTTCCCAGCGACCCACTCGCACGCGTCGCATGCCAATCGATCCAAGCCCAACTCGCACGCGAAGGCATCACGGCCAAGCTTCGCGAGCTCACGGCGGATGAAATCGTCTCTAATAAAGTGAATTACGATTTACGTTACGCCGAACTCGCCGTTTGGGAACCCGTAGCCGATGCTCGGCAAGTCTTTGCCCTCAGTGGATCATCTCCGAAGACCGCCGATCCCTACATCGAAGCCGCTCTTCGCAACCTGGACGCCGCCGGCAACTGGCAGGATGTCCGCGCTCGACTCGCCGAATTGCACGAGATTGCCGACCATGAACTGCCAGTCATCCCGTTATGGCAAACAGTAAATTACTTCGCCTACCGGGTTTCATTGCAAGGCGTTGGCGATTCACCGATGACGCTCTACCAGAATTTGGAACAATGGAATCTAACGGCGCCCAATAACGTAGCACACGATTCCTTGCCCGCATCTTCTCAATAACACCCTTGCGACACTCGAACGCAACATTCGTGGATTCGCCGTCAGCGAGCCCCGCGCTGCGCCATGCTTTAAAGATTGGCTTAATGTGTATCGCGCTCTTCGTATCGCTCGCGGTACTGCATGACCCTGCTATCGCTGCCGATGGAGGCTGGGAATATCAGCCGTACCGTGTGCTTACGATCATCGCGCTCGATCTCCCGGGCGGCCTCGATGAGAGCCTCCGCCAGTTTCTGCCGCCTTATCTGCAGCACCGGGCCGAAGCCGCGCTCGCGCCGCTGTGGCTCTTCGATATTCGAATTGCAACCGGCTCCGAAGCAGCCTTCGTGCGTCGCAGTCTCTCAGTAGAAGACAACACCAAACCATGCGCTGAGCTCACTGCGGATCATGACAAGGTCCTTCTGCTCGAGGTCGAAACTGCGGGCAGCAGTTTTCAGCTCACCGCCCGGGAGTACGACACATACGTCGAACGCTGGAGCCCGCCCATCGTACGAAGTTGCTCTCAGCTTTCGAATCTTCCAGAACAACTTTTCGCTTTAGCCAACCGTGCTTCCGCGCCGCTCGCACAGTTCGAACTCGATGCAAACCAAGCAATCACGCTGATTCCCCGCGGCTTCGCACTGCTCCATAAATCCGACGAGCCAAATTGGGCGAAACCGGGTGAAGTCTTCCTCCCCCTCCTGCGACACACCGCGCGAAATGGCC
>DATBAY010000504.1:0-12220 GCA_036271295.1 Lacipirellulaceae bacterium
ATCATCCAATTCCAAAATAGTCGGTTGTCCACGAGTATGTTGTCGGTCGCAGCGCCAGTCGCGCTCGGTGGCCGAAGCCAAGCCGTGGCAGGCAACTCCTTATGCGAATCGTGGTAATTGTGAAGCGCCAGCGCGACGTTCTTGATATTGCTGATGCACTGGGCCCGGCGGGCCGATTCGCGGGCTGCCTGGATCGCCGGCAGAAGAAGGGCCACGAGTATGCCAATGATGGCAATTACCACCAGCAGTTCGACCAGTGTGAAGCCGCCGCCCGAACGTCGACGAACCGAGGCGAACATGTTCGAATCCTCCGCCTGCCCCAACCGCCCCGTGCTTTTACCGTGTTAAAGCACTTGAGCAATTTATAGCGTAACTCCGCGAAAATTACCAGTCTTGGGAAGAGGAAAATAGTGAAAACGCCTTCGCCGTGCCGACGTCATTGTAGCCCGACCGGACAAATCCAGCCAACTCTGTAGTCTTCGCTATCCTGACGACGTTCCACCTTCGGCGTTTAGCCTTGCCGGCGAGATGCGAAGAGTGTCCCGACGGCGGCGACCAACATCATTACCACACCGGTTGGCTCAGGAACCGCCGCGCCGCTCAAGCTGCCGCTGCCGCTCGTGTTGCCGAAGCGTGCACGCCACGCGTCGTAGTCCGAGGCGTCGACCGTGCCAGGCGTGTTCACTTCATTTTGCAGCGGACCACCATTGCGCCATAGCACATAGTCCGCCATATCGACCACGCCATTGCCGTTGTAGTCGCCGGGCACCCCGCCTGCCACGGTCGTAAATTGAACGGAATCAACGTCCATCAACAAATTGGTGGCGTGCGCACCGAGATTAATTCCAAACGCGTCGATGCTTTGCATTGCGTGCAGCCCGGTTAAGACAAACGTCAGGTCGTGGTACTGGCCATCCGTTGGAAGATCCTGGGTGCCGGGCACCTGGAAGTCTGCATAGTTGTTATTTTGGAAATAAGACTGAATGCTGACCGTACCAGTCGGGTTGGACGCGTCCGTCGCCTTCACACGAAATACGATGCGATTGTAGTTGTTGGCGTTCGTGGGACGCTCAGTATAGTTGTTGCCGTTGAAAGAAGTGCCGTTGCCCCAAGAGATCGCCGCGCCGTTTCCGCCACCAAGATCGGTCCATTCCAACGAGCCGCCGTTAGCTGGATTCTCCGTCAGGCCCGCTTGCCCCTGGCCGGTGCCTCCCAAAACGTCTGTGGCGGTGCCTTCGAAATTGATATACGCCCCGTTCAGGCCATTGTCCGAAGTTCCAGCGTCGTGGCTGGCGATCACGCGCGTCGTGAGCGGAGTTCCCACGGCGCGTACTTCACCGATCGTCCACGTCAAATTTCCCGCCCCGCTGTGGTCCCGAACATCGACCCCCATAGAAATAATGTAGGCCTGTTCGGCCAAAGTCATTGGAGTGATCGGAATCTTGATCGTGTGCACTCCTGGTCCGATCGACCAATCCGGGCCGAACGTTGGATTTCTTCCGAGCGTGTTATCCGAATCGCCACTCACATACGTGTAGTTGGGCGTTAGCTGGGCGAAAAACTGCACATCGACCGTGGCAGTCGGGCTGCTGTGACTGATATCCATCTCGATGTAGCTCAGCCCCGTAAGATCCAACCCGCCGCCTTCGTTTGGAAACGCCTCAAGCGGTCTGGAGTCGTGGAATTTCATTTCGGCTCCAATACTCGTCGAGGGATCTAGCGCATCGCCGCTTTCCGTGATCGTCAACTGGCCGGCCGTACTATTCGATATGGCGCCAAAATTCGGCCCACCGCCGTCCGTCCATCCCGCCACATTGCCGGTACCGGCCCACGTATAAAGCACCCCGGGAGCTTGTGCAAAAACTACGCTGTAGCTGCTAAGGGCAATCGCCACACCGAATAGCGCTGAACATCGCATGATCTTATTCCTTATTTTCCTCGAAGACAGCTCGCAACATTTGCAAGCACCCTCCGCCCGGAGGCACCTTCCATCAACCTTCGCTGAGTGAGCTCCTCGCCGGTGCAATCATGAGTTGTACCCGCGACGATGAAGGTCGTTCGTGAAACCAATCGTAAACTTACTTCGTCGTTGCCTTAGCAAGCTCCTTAACTTCGCCGGCGACTCAAGCCACAGCCTGCCATTCCAAGACCTAAGAGCATCATTGATGCCGGCTCTGGCACCTTTGAATAAATGACACTATCGACTCGTATGACGGCATCGCCTGCGTGAGTGCCCAGGTTGATGCCGTTCGAATCGACAAAGCTCATATTCGTGAGCGCCGACAGCGGAACGTAAAGATCGTGAAACTGGCCATCCGTCGGCAGGTTGCCGACGTTTACCGCTTGGAAATTGAAACCGGTGCCAGTCTGCACGTAATACTGCACGAACACCGATGAATCGGAGCCCGTCGCAGACATGCGAATAATTGCGTATTGGTAATTCGAGAGATCAACCGGCCGAGCATTGAACGAGGCGCCGCCGTTCTGCGTGCCGTTGCCCCACGTGATGGCCGCGCCCGCCCCGCCACCCAGGTCAGTCCACTGCAGCGCGCCGCCAACGACCGACATGCCGCTGTTGTTCTGGCCGCCATCGCCGCCTGAAATTGCGCCGCAGTCAAAATTGCAAATCACGCCGTCAAAATCAGCCGCCCCGCCGTCGTGGTCGGCGATCACGCGCGAAATAGCCCCCGCCCCGTTGCTTTTAACGTTATCGAGCGTAAACGTCAGGTTGCCCTGCGAAAGATGATCGCGAATGGCGACGCCGATCGTGCGGATGTACGCGGTTTGATCGAGCGATGCAAAAGCGGTAAGTGGAAATGTGTACGTGGTCGTTGCCGCGCTTGCCGCGATGTCCGTGCCGCCCGGGTTCAGCACGACATAGTTACTTCCCGTGCTGGCTTGCGCGAAGAACTGCACATTCACCGGGGCCGACCCGTTGTGGCCGAAGTCGAGAGATATGGACGACAGACCGTAGAGGTCGAGTCCACCGCAGCAGCCGCTAGAAAATGGCGGCCCGGTGTCGCTGATCGTGTTGAAACCGTCTGTCCAAGCCGCGCCGGTACCCGGTGTAGCGCTGGTTTCGGTAATCGTCAGAGCGCCGCCCGAGTTGCCGAGCGTCCCGTCGCCTGCTCCGAAGTTCTTGATCCAGTCCGAAGTACCAGAGTCAAACGTGTACAAGCTTCTGGCTGTTTGCGCGGCCGCTGGAGCTCGCGAGAGACCAACGCCAAAAAGTGCGAGAACAGCGATCGACCCGAGACGTAACTTCATTAGAGCACCTCCACCAGTGTGATTGATTCAATGCTGTGCCAGGCACACACAAGTAGCCAACCGAGCCCCGTCACTGTTCTGTAAAACGCCGAAGCAAGTACGCTCGCCGGCCGCACGTTTGCCAAAAAGAACCGCCTCCAACCCGTTCGTAGCTGTTCGATAAGAGGGATTTTTGCCCGCCGCAAAATCGACGGCAAAGCCAGAATTGCGTCAGACCGCCTGTTCAACTACTTGAACACAATTTACCCACCCCCAACGAACTTGTCTATCATCTATACCGGCCGGATAGAAAAAATTTTGGAAATTGATGGGATCGAGCGTTTCCCGGTCTTTTTTCCAGCCGCGAAACGGCTGCATGAGGTCGCCATCGGGCTTAATCGCCCGGTCGTTAACGCGCCGGCACCGCTCGGTTATGGCCTTCAATCGCTTTCTGGATTTCCGGGTCCGCGAACGCCGGTTCGCCATGCCCCCACGGATCCCACGATCCCATGCTCCAGAAAAACGCGGCCGTCACCTGCCAGTCCGCCGGTTGCGTCGTCAGAAACTTAGTTAGCGCCTGGTGATACTGCCGGCGAAGATCGCGCTTCGACTCGTCCGTCCACGGATTGTTCCGTACGACCGCCGTTCCTTCCCACGGAGCCTGAAGCATCTGTTCCAGGTCCGCTTCGCCCGCCCGCGCCTGCCGTCCCCCAAGCCCCATTTCCGTAAATTGTAGCGGCTTGCTCGTCGGCACGATCAAACCGAGCGCCGCAAATTGCTTCATGAATCGGTTGATACCACGCACCATATCGTCCACCGTCGGCGGATTGCTGGCTTGAATGTACGCGCTCATCCCCACGAAGTCACATTCATCGATGAGCGCCTGCATTTGCTTCCGCTGCTCGCTCGTAAACTGAATTTCTTTCCTCCCTTTCGGACTGCCTTCACCGCCGATCTTATCGTGGTTGCAACTGATCCCAATCTTCATCTGCTGGAGCTTCGGTCGCTCGCGCAATTGCGCCACGATCTTGCGATATGAATCAGCGTGCTGGAACAAACTGGTTCCCATCTCGCCCGATAGCGCCAGTTCAACATGCGTTGTGGGCCTCACGGTTTCCGCCAACTCATCCGCAATCGTGCCAAGCACCAAATCACCGTACGAATAACCGCCGTACGATTCGAGCGGATCAAAATCGACCCAATTCCGCCACTGCTTCATCTTGCCGCCCGCATCAATGTGCGGCAACACGTAGATCGCCATGTGATTCTTGACCATGCGTGAAAACACAGCATGCAGCTTTTCCTTGAGCGTGTCGCGCATAGCGTCGTCATACGGCGCGTACGTGTAATCGCCAGTGAACGAACCGAAGCTCTTTAGATGCAAGTCCTCCGTGAAATCCGCGAGTACCGTCACCACGACATTGAGCTGCCGCTCGCCGTGCTTCGCCGCTTCGTCAATCGCCGCCAGCGTCGGCTCAATCGGTCGTCCCGTGTACACGAACACCGAAGAATTGAGCTGCGTCGACTTCCCCGCACTTTCTTTTGTTCCATCGGTCTTCGACTCCGCCCGATCGTATTCAATTTCCACATGCGATAGCTGCACGACTGGTTGCGGATCTGCCTCCGCGCCGCTTCCGGCGGCCGGCGCCGCGATCTTCAAATACCGCGCGTCATCCGCCCCTTTGCCACGCACCAACTCCGGCATCAAATACCCGTACGCCGTTTGCCCCGCTGAGAAATCCTTCGTCTTCACCTCAGCCGCGCGATACTCCTTCCCATCGCGCGACAATTGATAAGAGACCTTCGCCGTGCCCGGCGAAAACTCATACACGTCCCACGCACTGATCGGTTTGTCGACGCGGTACACCACCGCCGCGCCCGGTTCGAGTGCAAGCCGATGACAGTCCTCTTGCACTGTTCGCGCGTTATCACTCACCGGTATCACATCGCCAGTTTTCTCCGCAGCCAGCGACAAGTCATCGCATTCATCGACAAGTGTCCGGCACCGCGCCTCGACCGGGCCAACCACGTTTGAAGGTTTTGATGCGCCCGCCTCATTTCGCGCCGCGACTCGATACCAATATTGCCCGCCCGGCGTCACACGATCATCGTGAAACAACGGCCGATATTGCACGTCGGCATCCGAAACATTCGCCGCGATCTTCTCCCAAGGCCCCGCCGCCGCCTGGGCCCGCCACACGTCGTATCCGCTCGCGCCCGTCGATCCCTGCCACGAAATCTCGCTCGCCTTCTCGATCGGCAACAACTTGGGAGGCGCCGGCCGCTCGACCGCCGGCGCTTTCTTCCCACGAATCGCATATGCCTTCTCGCGCACCAGCGACATCACGGCCTGCTCGTCATACCGCTTGCCCGAATCAAACCCCGGCCAATGAAACGCCTTATAAATGTTCTTTCCGGTACCCACTTCCATGTGCCAATAGAACCCGCCTTCCCGGCGATGCATCCGTAAGCTCCATAGCAGGGCGCCGCTGCAACCGTCGTCGATCGCTTCCTGCATCGCACTCGCGATGTGCGGCATCTCCACGAAGCCAAACTCACCAACAAAGTAAGCCTTTTTGCCCTTCGTCAGCTCGCGCGCGGCGTGAATCTGATTCGCAAAATCGTGGTCCGGTCCGAACGGATACTGGTGCGTCGTAATCACGTCGATATTCGGATCATCAAGCGACTCCTTCGGCACGCCCTTGAGCGACTTTCCATCGATCACGATGTGATTCTTGTCGAGCTGTTTGATGTACGCCGCAATTTGCCGCGTCCATTCCGGCGGCGGCAGAATTTCGTTTCCCGTCTCCCAGCCAAAGACCGCCGGCTCATCGCGATACGCGACCCCCGTGTACGTATTCTTGCGCTCAATCAAATACTTGATCGTCCCCTCAAAATCCTCAATCACCTGCGGATCGCTCCAAAACGCGTCCGCCGGTTTGCCTCGAAACGCCGCATATTCCCCGATGCCGCCCCACCACTTCGCCTGATCCACAAACGGAATAATCACGCGCAGCTTCTTCCGCCGCGCGATTTCGATCACCTTATCCAGTGTCCGAAACCCCTCTTCGTTGAACTTCCCCGGCCGCTCAACATCGACCACATCCCCCATATCCGACCCATCGCGATGGACGCTGAGCACGTAGGTGCGCACGACCTGTCCGCCCATCTGCCGGACCGATTCGAGCGCATCCTCAATCTCAAACTCGTCCGGCCACCGCCACGGATTCGGCTTCGTAAACTCGTACGCATCTTCCTGAACCATCAGATTCGGAATGTTCATCGAAATAAACCGATACGGCCGCTCGCCATCAAACAACTGGTCTCCTCGCCGAGAAATGAAGTTCGCCGGCTTTTCCTCGGCAACTGCCGCCGATGCGAAGACACCGGCCGCAACCACAATAAAGAGAGGAAGCACGGTCTTGCTTACGCGTGGGTTCATTGTTTTTTTGTCCGCAGTTGCCGCGATTTCATCCCTCGGTAGCTTGTCAAACCAATTGAACTTAATGAACACACTCGTCACCACGAGTAATGCAAATATGCCCCCCGCCCGATCCCACGACCGCAGCACCACAAAAATCGGCAGTGACGTCAAACACAACTGCCACACGATTCCGACTGCCACATTGATCGAATCCTTCGCGCAATCGGTGTTCGGCTGAAACGCGGGATCGAGCGCCATCACCTTTGCTCGAATCGGCCCCCACACGCCCCACGGCCGAGTAGTTCGATAGAAGTGCATCAGAATCTCGTCATCTTCCGGCGAACTGGCGTACGTGCCTGCCAAACATCCAATCAGCGACAGCAGAAACAGTATCGGGAACGAATACAGCGCGTTTACCTCATAGCCCATTGCCTTATTTAGTAATTCCGGCACGAACATCGACCCAATAATCCCCGCCATCATCCCCCAGAAATAGCCATAGCCGTTAAACCGCCACCAGTACCACTTGAATACGTTGGCGACCACATATCCGCCGTAGAGCGCGCCCACGATCCACCCCATCACCTCGAAGATATTCTTCGTTCCCATCCCAAACACGATGCCCACGATCAGCACCGCTAGCGACGCCACGCGGCTCATCCACACCTCCGTCTTCGGCGTCGAATTCGGATTGATGAACCGTTTGTAAATGTCGTTCACAATGTAAGCCGGCGCCGCATTAATCGTCGCTGCAAAGTTCGACATGAACGCCGCCATCAATCCCGCCAGCAACAAGCCAACGACGCCCGCCGGCACGTACCGCGTCAGCACAATCGGCAGCAACTGCTCGAAGTCTGGCTTCTCCATCGCCTTCAAATCGGGCATGCAAAACGCGAGCGCCAAAATCGTGATGCCGGTGATCATCATGTACCGGGGAAAGTACAGTACCACGTTCACCATACCATTCATCAGGCACGCTTCGCGCGGTGTGCGCGTCGCCAGCACCCGCTGCATGTCATAATTCGGCGCTGGGCCAGCCAAACTCGCCAGCACACCTTTGAAAAACATCAGCCCGAAGATGATCCCGAACCACTCCATCTTGTCGTCGTGAATCGCCTGATTCACTTGGTCGAGAATGCCCGTCCAGTTGAGATCGAGCTTCCACCCAAAGAACGGACTCGCCCACCCCGCAGGCACCGCGTGCGAAATCATCTCCGGCGATACTTTGCTCATCGCCACGGCGCCGATAATTACAGATGTGATCGTGAGAATCGTAAACTGCATCACCTCCGTCGCCACGACGCTTACCATCCCGCCTTTGATCGCATAGATCGACGTCAGCGCCAGGATAACGACCGCAAACAGATTCTCGTTCGTGAAATAACCGCTCGTCGCCGTCGTCAGCTGCCACGAATGCGGCAACATCTCCACCGCAAACTTCCCGATTCCCTTAAACGCATAGGCCAACATGCCAATCGTGTTGACCAGCGCAAAAAACACGACGCTCAAATGCGCCAAATTCGCTCCCGTTCCGCGCCCGAATCGAAACTGAATCCACTCCGCCCCGGTAAGAACGTTCGAGCGCCGCAGCCACGCGCTCAAAAACATCATCAGAAAAATCTGATTGAACACCGGCCACAGAAAGGGAATCCAAATGCTCTTGAGCCCGTACACGAATAGCCACGACACCATCAGCATTGTGCCCGAGATATCGAACATCCCCGAAGCATCCGAAATGCCAAGCAGGTACCACGGCAAAGATTTACCGCCCAAGAAATACGAGTCCATATCCTTGGACCCGCGCTTAGAAACCCACAACCCAACAAGAATCGTGGCCACAAAATACGCCACGAGCACAGCCACATCGACGGGAGAAATCGTCATGAAGCGCCGCCAACCGAAAAGAAATACTCCATAGCCGTAGCAGGATTCGTAAGAATCCGGCCGTCCGAAGTCTTGCGACTTCAGCTACAAAGCCAACTCCAACTTCCGCTTGTCTAAAAGCTAACAGCTAATAGCTGTCAACTTTTAAAACACGTGCGAATTCTCTTTCACGAACGTCACCAGCTCGTCGAGATGAGAATACGCCACGCAGCAAGAAGTATCCGCCGCCCCGTAATAAATCGCCAACCGATCTGCCGCCTTATCCACCAATGCCGCACACGGAAACACCACGTTCGGCACATGCCCAAACACTTCGTAATCCGCCTCCGGCGTCAACAAGTGCTGATTCACGCGATATAAAACCTTCCACGGCTCCTCTAAATCTAAAATCGCCGCCCCCATGCTGTAGACGAACCCGTTGCAAGTATCCATCACGCCGTGATAGATCATCAGCCAACCGTCGTCCGTCTCGATCGGAATCGGCCCCGCGCCGATCTTCGTCCGCTGCCACCATTGCCCCACATCGCTTCCGCCGCGCCGCATCACCAGCCGATGCATGCCCCAATGACACATATCCGGGCTTTGGCTCACATAGATATCGCCAAACGGCGTGTGCCCATCGTCGCTAGGCCGGCTGAGCATGAAATACTTGCCGTTGATCTTCCGCGGAAAGAGCACACCATTCCGATTGAACGGCAAAAACGCATTCTCCATCCGCTCGTACGTTTGGAAATCACGCGTCGAGGCCACGCTGATCGTCGGCCCATTGTGCCCGCCACACCACGTGATGTAGTAGACCCCATCGATCTCGCAAAGCCGCGGATCGTACGCATAATCGGCCGCCGATTTCGAATCGCCTTTCGCAAATTCAATCGGCTCCGGCTCAATCTGCCAATCCAGCCCGTCATTGCTCCAACCAACGTGAAGATGCGGAAAGCGATCCCGCTTCTCCAGCCGAAACACCCCCACAAATCGATCCCCGAACGGCGCCACCGCGCTGTTATAAACGCCCTGCACTCCCGGCATGTGATGCCGACCAATGACCGGGTTCTCCGAATGCCGCCACACAATGTCCCGGCTATTGGCTGGCCGTTCCTGCCAAGGAATCTCAGCCACCGCTTCCCCATCGGCATGCTTCAAACCATTCACGCCGTCGTCGATTCTTCGCAAAGTCCGCCGTACTTTTGCTTCCACTTCGCTCTTCATGATAATTGCAATTCGGGTCCAAAAAGCTCCCAGCCACCCCAGACCTCGATTGACACCCGCCAACCGCAAACAATAATAAATGCAGGACGTAAACTAGTTTACCCAGCCACGGAAAACATGTCTACGTTCCGCGAAAATCGTCGCGCATTCTGCGCAAAAGTGCAGCTTGCTCGTATAAAGATACAGATTGTTTGACTCAAACAATCTCACCATAACGACACAAAGAACACGAGGGGAAAGACAACTGATAAGAATTCTCCGACTCAGTTCTGTTATCTCTTGTCTCTTGCCTTCCTCCGTGCCCTCTGTGTTCTCCGCGGTAAATAAATCCGTCTCCCTAACGCACTCGTGTCAATGCCCTCTTCGCATGTCCCGCGTTTGAAAGACGTCGCCAAGGCGGCCAACGTGTCCCTCGCCGCCGCTTCGCGCATCCTCCGCGGCGATCGCGAACGCTTCGGCGAAGAAACATGCCGCCGCGTTCTCGAGGCTTCCCAACAGCTTGGCTGGCGCCGCAATCTGCTCGTCAACGGCATGCAGACCGGCCGCACACAAACCATCGGCGTCATGATCCCGCCGTTTGATTCTTTCTGGGTCAGCGTCCTCTCGGGAATCCACGACGCGCTGGCTGACTACGACTACTTGCCGATCACCGTCTGGATTGGCAACCTCCGCGATATGCCCCACTTCGAAAAAGAAGAGGGCGACGGCCTCCGCCAAATCAACCGACTCCTCGACCGCCGCGTCGATGGCCTCATCATGTGGCCAACCTTCAGCGTCGAGTACTACCACCACTTTCCCGAGTTCGTCGAACGCCGCGTGCCGGTCGCCGTCATCGATCACTACTCCACGGTCGCCGACTCCGTCGAAACCAACGAAGAACAAGCCACGTCGATCGTCGCCCAACACCTGCTCGACCTCGGCCACCGCCGCATCGCCTGCCTCTCCAGCCGCGAAACGCCGTCGCAAACCTGGGCCGTAAAACGTCGCAGTTGTTTCGAGGCCGCCATCGCGCGTTGCCCCGAAGCCCAAGTGAAAAGTTGGCGATTAAACTCCCAAGGTAGCAACGGCCTGGAGATCGCCCGCGAGATCTTGAACGACGACTTGAAGCCCACCGCAGTCTTCGCGGTCTCCGACCACGAAGCCCAGTTCATCTACCAAGCCGCCCGCGAGCTGAACCTCTCCATCCCGCGCGACCTCTCCGTCGTCGGCTTCGCCGACCTCGACTTCGCCGAAACAATGACACCGCCGCTCACCACGATGCGGCAAAACCCACAAGAAATCGGCCGCCTCGCCGCCAAACTCATCGTCGACCGCATCAACGGCGTCATCGCCGACGACGCCGAACCGACGACCATCAAAGTCGACGCTGAATTCGTCCCGCGCCAATCCACCGCACCGCCGCGCGCCCAACGCTAGCGCCTCTTCACACCCACCCCGCCGACAGCCCCCGGCTCAGTCGAGGGTTCGACTCGCACAACGCGCTAAGAACGATGGGAGGGCGGAGCTCCTGCCGAGCTTTTCTAGCCAGGCTCGGCAGGAGCCTCGCCCTCCCTGAACAAAATTACTCGACTTGCACCTTGCGAAGCGAACACTCCCTCGCACCTTCTCAAACACCCGCCGCCGATACAACCACGATCACACCAACCAAAGCACCGCGGCCGATTCCACAATCGGCAGGGAACTAACGATTCGACCAAATTCGAACGAGGTTTAATTCACATCGTCTATCCCCGCCATTTTCAGAGCTTGGAAACGCTCCCACAAATGTTTTCAGTAAAAAAACTCGCCCCCCTAAGTGGGTTGCTATTTAACCACCACCCGATACAATCGCCATCTTTTGGCCAAGTTATCCGCAATCATTGCGTCTAGTGGGGGGAGGTTCCTATGTAATTCCGACGTTCCTGCAAACGGCGCGCAGGGCGGCACAGAACGAGAGGTCACGCTTTTATTTCGTTCAGCAAACTAGTTTTAATTTCGAGGGTCTAATGAAGTCACACCATGTTTGTCAGTTCTTATCCATCGCAATCATTGCGCTGTCGGCAGGGAGACCGGCGTCCGCCATCGTGATCTCGGCCGCGAGTAGCGGTTATGGGCTCGACGCTCATAACAGCGCGCTGGGCTTGAATGTCGATGCGGGGCCACTGCCCACCGGCGCGTCTGGAACGTCGCCTGCGCCGTACAACCTTTCGCAAACCACGCTAAACGTGAACACGAGTGGAAGTATTCCCGCCGTCGTGAGTGGCAGCATCTCGGCGAACTCGGTCACTGCTACGGCGTTCTCTAACGTCGATGGGTTTACCGGGAACCGCACAACGTCCGCCACCGGGGGTTGCGTCGGCTGCAATATCGGTATGAACACAATACCAGTAGCTGGAGGCGGCGTAACACTTCTTGGCCTCAACGGCACGTTGAGTAGCAGCGCTCAGGTCACTGGCGACTACACGACGCTTACCGCTTCGG